>WFOM01000246.1 GCA_015488075.1 Helicobacteraceae bacterium
CTGCTGAAGGTTTGTCTATCTTGTTTATAACCACTATAGGTTTTTTGCCCAAAGAGAGCATCTTTTTAACAACAAATTTTGTTTGCGGCATAACACCCTCATAGGCATCTACAAGCACAAGCACACCGTCAACCATTTTCAAAACCCGCTCAACTTCACCTCCGAAATCGGCATGCCCCGGGGTGTCAATGATGTTTATCTTATAGTCTTTGTATCTGATTGCAGTGTTTTTTGAAAGAATTGTTATACCTCTTTCTTTTTCAAGGTCGTTGCTGTCCATAACTCTTTCTTCGACACTTTCGTGTGAAGCAAAAGTTCCTGACTGTTTTAGTAGTTCATCTACGAGTGTGGTTTTTCCATGGTCGACATGGGCAATTACAGCTATGTTTCTGATTTTTTGCAATTTTGTTCCTTAAAACTTTTTTGGAATTATATCTAATTTGTAGTTAGTAGTGCTTTTATTTTATAAACTACTCTGTTTTTTGCATCCTGTTTAAGGTCTATTATGAAAAAATCCGGGTTTGAAGTGTTTGAGTCTTTTTTTAAAGCTTTGTAAACTCTGAAGCTTTGGAGTCTTAAAAGCTTGTCAACATCTCCGTAAAAATCAACATCAAAAGGGTAGGTAGGTTTTACAAACGATTCTATCCTGTATAAAAAACCATCTTTGAAAATATATGTTACATATGGATTGATTCTGTCATGAACCGAGTTTTTTGTCTGCATAAAAACAAGGTCACTGTTTTTCTCAAGGTGGATAACGGATATCGATTTTGGAAAGGCAGTCAAAAAGTCAAGGTATATAACTTTTTTTACTTTTTGAAATCGGTCTGTTTTTTTATATATACTGTTTAAATGTTTTGAATCTTTGTTGAATTCGGCATAGCTTTTATAAAGATATATAACTATAACAGAGAGTATTATGATCGATATCATAAGCTCTATGAGTGTAAAACCTTTTTTCATTTTATCTCAACTCTGTAAAATGCTGTTTTGCCGTTGTTGCTTTTTAGGACTGTTTTTCCTATGGTGAGTGTCATGTTTGAGTTTTGTGTCTGATTGGTGTCTGTTTCTGATAGATCTATAGATCTTACCTCCTGATAGATTATATCTGTTTTTTTGTTTTTTAAAAATCTTCTTAGATCATCATCCAGATCAAATCCTTCAGAGAGTCTATCAAGTGTTACGGTATCGTTTTTAAAACCGTATTTGTCTGTATTGAAAAATGTGGCAATCCAAAAACTGTTTGCTTCGTTTTTGGCTTTTTCAAACAAAAAAGTGTAGTTGGATTTGAGTTGATACAGCGATGCTATGATGACAGAAATTAAAACAACCGAAATCATAACTTCAATAAGTGTAAAACCTTTTTTACTCATGGTTTAAACCGATTCTTATAGCCTCATCCAGCGATGTTTTCCCTTCAAGCAACAGTTTTTTGAGTTGCATATTTAAAGTGATAAGTCCGTTTTTTACAAGTCTGGTTTTTATCTCATGCTCATCGGTTGTTTCTTTTAGGAGATTTTTTACAAAATCATCAACAACCAAAAGCTCGCCAATGCTTTGTCTTCCGTTAAAACCTGTGTAGTTACATTTTAAGCAGCCTTTTGCTTTGTAGATTTTTGCATCTTTTGGTATGCCATAATCATCTCTGAATTCTTCTGCGAGTATATCTTCTTCTTTACACTCATCACAAAGAATCCTTACAAGTCTTTGTGCAAGTATGCCAAGAAGTGAAGATGATATCAAAAAAGGCTCAACACCCATATCTACAAGTCTTGATATGGTTGCCGCGGCTGAGTTTGTATGCAGTGTTGAAAAAACAAGATGCCCTGTAAGTGCAGCTCTTACTGCTATAGCGGCGGTTTCTTCGTCTCTTATCTCACCTATCATGATAACATCCGGGTCTTGTCTAAGAATTGACCTTAGAGCCGAAGCAAATGTAAGCCCTACTTTTTCATTTACCTGTATCTGGGAGATTTTGTCACTTTTGTATTCTACAGGGTCTTCAACCGTTATAAGATTTTTAGACGGGTCTTCAACCTCTTTTAAAAATGAGTGCAGAGATGTCGTTTTACCGCTACCTGTAGGTCCTGTAACAAGGATGATACCGTGAGATGAGCGAAGCAGTTTTTTTATATCTTTTAAAATGTTTTCATTAAATCCGAGTTCGGTTATATGAGGTATCTGTGAGCTTTGCATCAAAATCCTCATAACCACTCTCTCACCGTAGAAAGTAGGTAAAACCGATACCCTTATATCGAGTGTCTCACCTGCTATTTTTACCTGTGTCCTACCGTCTTGCGGAATCCTTTTTTCAGATATGTCAAGATTAGATATAACTTTTATACGGCTTATGATGAGGTTTAGTATCTTTTTGTCAAGGTCTGCATTTTTTACAAGCATACCGTCTATCCTGAATTTTACCTCACCTTTTTTTTCACCTACATTTATATGGATGTCAGAGGCTCTTTTTTTTATCGCCTGATAAAACAAAGCATTTACAAACTTGATGATGGGGGCTGATTCTTCGCTTGTAAGTATGTCCGAGCTTGTTCTTAAAAAATCTGTAAGACTCAGCTCCTCTTCGGCATTTTCTTCTACACTCTCTTCCTGTATCGATTCTATCGTTTTGTCGGTTCTTAGTTCCAAAAATCTGTTGTAGAGTCTGTCAAAACTGTCTTCATCAAGCAGTATCAGTTCTTTTTTCGTATCAAGTTTTGTATATAGATTGCTTGCTTCTACTATATACTTTTTTGTAGTGGCAAAAACCTCTTTTCCTTCCAGAGTTGTCGGTAAAAGATAGTTTTTTATGTAAAGTTCGTATTCCTCTTCATAGTTTAAAGGTTCGAGGTTTGTGTTGTGGATACTCTCCATTACAAAGCCTTGGTTGAGTTTAGATCTATTTTAAGAGATTTTTGCTGTTCTATCTTTTTAAATATCTCTTTTTCATAAGATTTTTGAAACCTTATCATCTCTCCCAGCTCTTTTTGCAGTTGTGAAAGTTTTGATGATTTGTCTATGACATAAGGGGTGAGTATAACTATAAGGTTGTCTCTCTCAACAGATTTCTGGTTTGATGAAAACAGCCAGTCCCCTATCCACGGTATATCTCCAAGAAGCGGAACTTTTGTTTTGAAATTTCTTTCATAGCTTCTTATAAGTCCCCCTATGATTATACTCTCACCATGTCTTAGGATAGCCTGTGTTTTTACAGTCTGTTTTGAAGTTACAGGCTGTCCGGTGGCATTGTTTTTTCCATCATCTATAATATTTTCAAGTGTTGCTTCAACATTAAGATTTACTTTATCTATAGAGGATACTCTTGGTTTTATCTTTAGAGTAAGTCCGACATCTTCTCTTTTGTATGTCTTGGTAATTCCTGTTCCGACACCTCCTTGGTTGTTTGCCACCGCCCCGCTTACAATCGAGATGGTTTTACCCACATATATGGATGATTCCTGATTGTTTACACAAAGTATGGAAGGGTTTGATATAGATTTGGCCACACCTTTGGTTTGTAAAAAATCTATAGCCATGTTGAGTGCAAAACCTCCGTTTAGTCCTTTTTTGTTAATGGTGTCCAAAACAGGTTTTATACCGAAGTTGTTTCCTCCAAAATTTGCAGAGAGTGCATACAAGCCTCCGTTGCTTCCGAGTATAGCTCCGTCAAAGCCGTATTTTATACCGAAAGAGTCGGCATTTTTTTTGTTTATCTCTATGATTTTTGCCTGAACATAAACCTGGTATTTTTCTTTGTCAAGTTCATCTATGATCTTTTTAATCCCTTTTAAAACTATAGGATCACCTACTGCTATAACCGCATTTATCTCTTCGCTTTCACTTACATTGGGTTTTAGTGACGGGTCTTTGAACTTTTGTTTTGAGATGATATCGTTTAAAGATTTTACAACAGATTTTGCATCCGAGTTTTTCAGTTCAAAGATCTGCACGGAGTTGTTTACGCTTGATTCTTTGTCAAGTTTTTTAACAAGTCTTGAGATGGTTTTTAGGTTTTCCTCTCTTCCGACGGCTATAATCGCATTGGTGTTTTCATCAAAAGAGATTTGAACTCTTTTTGTGCTTACTTTCGGATCAAACAGTGTTTTTGTAATGCTTATAAGGTGATTGTAGACTTTTTTTGCTTCCGTGTTTTTTATATCATATATCTTTACTATGTAGTCAAGGTTGTCATTAAGTGTTTTTATAACTTTTTTTATAAGTTTTATATTTTTTGGATAGTCTGTTATAACTATGGTGTTGTTTTCTCTCATGGTCATAAGTTTTGCCGTTCTTGAGAGCAGGTATCTTATCTTTGCGGCAACTATATCCACATTTTCGTTTTTTACCTTTATGGCATGGGTTATCATAAGGTTGCCGTATACCCTTTTGTCTGACGGCAGAAAGTTGTATGAATGTTTTGCCGCATCGTTTGAACGGATTACACTGTAGTATGAGCCGTTGTCAACCAGAGTATAACCTTTTGATTCCAAAACCGATACAAGTATGCCAAGCAGTTCATCATCATATACCGGTGCCGAGCTTATAAGGTCTACACTTCCGTTTATGGGATATGTTACAAGTATGTTTTTATTTGTAATCTTTGAGACCAGTTGGATAAAGTCTTTTATGGAAAGGTTTGAAAAACTTATATTTACCTTTTCTCTTGCCTCAAGAGTAAAAATCAACACTGCCGATATAAAAAACATCTTAATCAATCTCATAAAAAATCTCCTTTTGAACTCCGTTTCTGAGTATAACCAGGTCTATAGAATCCAGAGTGTCTATATGTTTGTAAATTTCAAAAACCGTTTTTAAACTGTTTAGCCTTTTGTTGTTTGCTCTTATAATGATATCACCTTTTTTAAGACCGAGTTTGGCAAAAGGTGAAGTTTGTTTGACATATAAAACTTTAAAGCCATAGATACCGTCTCCTTTTCTTACCTCTTTTATAGATATGTTTTTCCATATATCGTCCGGATGGTGTTTATAGTAATTTATATCTTTTCTCGTAACTGTAACATTGTCCAAAATCTCCGGTGCTGATGTTTGGTAGTTGTGGGTGTTTTTGAAGTTTTTTTCGGTTTTGTCTGATTTGTCAAGGAAAAGTATGTATTTTTTGCCGTTTTTTTCAAACACGGCAGAATCGATTTTTATATTTACAAGTTTATACCCTTGAAATGTTTTGTTTAGTTCAACTATGTTTGTTTTGTTCGGAGTTGACTTGTTTGCGATAACCACAAAACCTTTTTTTGAATTTCCGTAAAGTGCTTTTAACACAAACTCGTCTATACCGCTGAGATTTGTGTTGCTTTGAGTGTGGTCGTTTGTATCTGATGAGGTGCTTGCAGAAGCTGTAAGCATATTTTTAAAATTTACATAACCGTATGGTATATCTTTTATATCGGATTTGACACTTTGTGGGTCGGTTTTTGGCAGATAAATGTAAACTGCCAAAGAGAAAAGTTTTGCCAAAAATACGACAAAAAGTATCTTTATGACATTCTCAAAAAAACTTTTTTTAAAAACTCTCTTCATAGATATACTCCTTTGAAGAGATTCGTTTCATACCTCTTTGGTAAAGTATGCTTCTGTATTTTGTTTTCATGGTTTTTGACGGATATATATGAAGAGAGATTTTTTTGTTTTTCAAATCTATAGTGCCGGTTAAACTTCCAAACTCTCCGTTTGCATTTACTTTTATTTTAAACGGTAAAAAAGGTGTGTAAGTTAGTTCTGCTTTGTCTATTTTTGTAGGGACAAAACTTTTAAAATCGTTTGAAATTCTGACAGTATCAAGTGAAATTTTGTTGTAAAACAGAAAAAGCCCGACACTGCCGTGATAGATTTTGGCTGATTCGATATCTTTAAAAAAGATGTTTATATTTTCAAGCTTTAAAACAAATCCCTTGTCATGAGTTGTCTCTTTATAAACCTCTATGCCGTATTTTTTTGCTTCCTCTTTCAGTTTAAAGTAAAGATTTTCTTTCGGAAGAAAATATACAAAACTGTATAAAAACACCAAAAAAAGCATCAAGTAAAACAAAAGTTTTTTTACCATAATATCTCCATATACAGCTTCGCATGGTTTTTGTCTGTTTTTTGTATATCAAGTTTGTTTATGTTAAATCTTGCATTTAGGATTTTGTTAAAGATAAAATTCAACTGCCGTGAGTCAAGTCTGTTTGATTTTATAACGGTTTTGCTTTTTTGTCTGGTTACAACAAGAGATTTTTTTACAAATTTGTTGTTTAGTATATTTTGCAGATAGATTCTTTTTGAGTATTCTTTTTTAAGTCTGTTTAAATCAAGTGCCAGTTTTTTTGTATTTTGCAACTCTTTTGCAACCTCTTTTAACTCCTCTTTTTTGTTATTTAAAACATGCTCTGAGAAGAAAAACAAAACTACAGACAAAACAGCAATATACAAAGGGTTTATATTTTTCATATATCAAACTCCAAAAGAAGTTTAGAGTTTTTAAAAGATGTTTTGTCCGGTTTGTATGCAAGTTTTGAGAGTATGTTTTGTTTGTTTTTTATATCTTCATAAAGTATGGTTATCTTTTTGTTTTCAACTTTCACAGATGAGATGTTTTTTGTTTTTGTCAAAACATTTTTTAGGATGTTTCTGATTTTTATCTGTTTTTTATCTGTTTTTTTCCATTTTTTAAGTATGGCTCTGTTTTGAAAACTGCTTGGAAGAAGGCTGTATTTTTGAAATATTTTCTCTTTTTCTTTTTCAAGTTTGCTGATTTTTGAGGAGATTACAACCGTTTGTATGATATTTAGAAGCAAAAACAGTGCTATGATACCGACAACTTTATATAGTGTTGATTTGTCGATAAAGCTTTTGTATATCTCAAGGTCTATTTTGTGCTTTGAAAGTTTTTGCGGCAATGTTGTGCTTTTGGGATTTTGACAAAACTTTTCAGAGAGTTCCACATATATGCCGTTTTCTTTTTTCAGGCAACTTCCATCAATCAAAAAATCATCTTCTTCATTTTCAAATTCACTTTGAAAAAAACGAACAGAATCTGTTTTGTCGTATATGCCGAGTTCTTTTAGTTTTTTTATAATTTCATCATCATTGTATGCAAAAGCTATAAATTCGTTTTCTTTTTTGTAAACATAGTAGCTGAAATCTCCATCAGGCAGACACTCTTCAAATATTCCAGGCAGCAGTTTTTTTGCCTGTTTTATGCTGTCAACCGGCAAAGAGAGTTTTTTTACCCAGTAAAAAGATGGTGTAAGTATTACATCCACTCTGTTTTGCTTTGTATCTGTTTTTTGTGTTTTTTTTGAGATAATGAGTGTTTGTCTGTTTTGTTTAAATTTCATAGTCTATATTTGAAACCTCATCTGTTTTTAGGTTGTATTCCAGTGTCAAAAAACTTGTCTGTTTTTCTCTTGCGATCTTTATATCTATCTGTATGATAGGCTCAAAAAAAGAGTAGTTAAATCTGTTTAGTCTCTTTTTTTGTGCATCGCTTAAGCCTATATCGTCCAGAGTTTTGTAAAATCCTGCATTTGAACTTATCTCTTTTGCTCTTTCAAAAGAGCATCCAAGCATATACTGCCATACTGCCGGTGTGGCAAAGTTTAAATCTGTTTTTGTTTTTAAATCTGCATTATACGAAAAAAGCTCTTTAAAATCAACATTGTCTATACTGTTATCGTTTTTTTGTATTTTATATATATCTATAATTTTCTTCAGATGTCTGTATGATGCTATGTAGTCTCTGAAAAGCTCTGCATGGTTTGAAAAAAGATCACTCATATATGTTCCGTCACTTTTTACACCAAGCATCGAGTCTGCTACCATATATGCAAAATCGCTTTGTATGTTGTGATTTTGTAAAAAATCAACAAAGATTTCAAATCTTTCTTTTTGAATCGTGTTGTTTGCATCTTTTAGTGTGTTTATGTTTATTTTGTCTCTTGCCGATTTGATTTTGACAAGAACTTTGTAGTTGTCTATATCCAATGGTATAAAAGAGCTTTGGGACAAAAATATATAAAATGCATTTTGATCTGTTGCTATCTGTTTTAGTTCGGGCTGTTTTTTTATGAGGTTTAGCACATCGTTTATGATGATATCGGTTTGTATCAAAAATCTTTCATCATCAACTGTTTTTTTTGTATCGTTTAATGTTTTTAGGAAATATCCAAGCCCTACTGATATA
>WFOM01000247.1 GCA_015488075.1 Helicobacteraceae bacterium
AGATATTAGTCCTGTTTTGCTTTTTTCAACTTTGGGTGTGTTTCTTGCACTTATAGTTGTTTTAAACGGCATGGTTTACAAACCGTTGCTTAGCTTTATGGAAAAAAGGGATGAAGATATCAAAAGGGATCTGTCAAAAGCTGGAACAAACAGCAGTGAGATAGAAGAACTTTTGCAAAAAGCCGAAGATATTGTCCAAAAAGCAAAGATGGAGGCGGTTGCACTTAGAGAAAAAGTGGTAGCAGATGCAAAAGAGTTGGCTGCCAGCAGAATCGAAGCTAAAAAAGCTGCTTTGGCAAACGAGTTTGCCGAATTTGAAGAAAATCTCAAAACAACAAAAGAAGAGCTAAGAGGCGAACTTGTAAAAAGTCTGCCTGCGTTTCAAGAAGCTCTTAACAGCAAATTTAAAAATATATAAGGAACTGATGTGGGTAGGATAGTATTAGTCAGTATTGCATTAGCAACCCTTGCTTTTGGTTCTAGCGGGCATGAAGGCGGAACGGATATAGTTCAAAGAACTGTAAACTTCCTTCTTTTTGCAGGTTTGATTTGGTATCTTGTAGCCAAACCTGTCAAAGATTTTTTCTCATCAAGAACAAAATCTATACAGGATGAGCTTGAAGCTGTTCAAAAAAGACTAAACGAAACAGTCCAGAGAAAAAAAGAGGCTTTGTCAAAAATCTCAGAAGCTGAAAAGCTTGCAGAAGAGATTTTGGAACATGCAAAAAAGGAAAACAAAGTCCTAAACGACAAAATTCTTTCTGCATGTGATGCCGAGATAGAAAACATGGAAAAAATCCATCAGTCTCAAATGGAACTTGCACAAAGAAGAATGGTAAAAGAGGTTGTTGAAGAGGTTGTTGCAAAAGCTATAGAAGAAAGCTCAAAAGAATTCAACAAAGATGCAATGGTAAATGTCATCTTAAAGAAGGTTGCATAGATGAAAGAGATAGTAGCAAAAAGATATGCAAAGTCGCTTGTGGAAGAGTTTGGGCTTGATGATCTGAAAAATATCAGTGAGATACTTGAAGCACTGTCTGTAATAGTAAAAGACAAAGCACTATATATAAAAGTTTTTGCTCCTGATATTTCAAAAGATGATAAGGAAAGTTTTATACTTGATGCCGTAAAAGGTGCAGGCTCAGAAAAACTGAACAACTTTTTTAGGATTTTGGTGTCAAATGACAGAATAGATACCATACCTTATATAGCAGAAGAGATAAAATCATATATAGCTGATGTAACAAAAACATACAGCGGTGTTGTATACAGCAGTGAAGATATAGATACTTCGATACTTTCAAAGCTTTCTGAAGGGCTTGGTAAAAAGTTTGATTCAAGTATCGATTTGACATACCAAAAAAGTGATTTTGACGGTATCAAAGTTGATGTTGACGGGCTGGGAGTTGAGATAAATTTCTCTAAAGACAGAATCAACAAACAGATTGTTGAGCATATATTACAAGCAATTTAACTTCAAGAAGGAGAACAGTAGTGGTAAACAAGGTAAAAGCTGATGAGATTAGTTCTATAATAAAAGAACGAATCGAGAATTTCGAACTAAATGTTGACATAAACGAAACAGGCAAGATAATCTCTTATGCCGACGGTGTTGCAAAAGTTTACGGTCTTAGCAATGTAATGGCGGGAGAGATGGTTGAGTTTGAAGAGGGAACAAAAGGGCTTGCTCTTAACCTTGAAGAAACAAGTGTGGGTGTTGTTGTTCTTGGTTCAGGAAAAGAGTTAAAAGAAGGGATGAGTGTTAAAAGACTCGGAAAACTTCTAAGAGTTCCTGTAGGTGATGCACTTCTTGGAAGAGTTGTAAATGCTCTTGGCGAGCCAATAGACGGAAAAGGTCCTATAGAAGCAACAGAAACAAGATTTGTGGAAGAAAAAGCACCTGGTATCATGGCCAGAAAATCTGTTCATGAGCCGATGGCTACAGGTATAAAAGCGATAGATGCACTAGTTCCTATCGGTAGAGGACAAAGAGAGCTTATAATCGGTGACAGACAAACCGGTAAGACAACAGTTGCACTTGATACCATCATAAACCAAAAAGGTAACGGTGTTGTTTGTATATATGTAGCTGTAGGTCAAAAAGAATCAACAGTGGCTCAGGTTGTAAGAAGACTAGAAGAACATGGTGCTATGGATTATACCATAGTTGTTTCTGCAACAGCAAGTGAACCGGCTGCTTTACAGTTCCTTGCACCTTATTGCGGTGTAACTATGGGTGAGTATTTCAGAGACAATGCAAGACATGCTTTGATAGTTTATGATGATTTGTCAAAACATGCCGTTGCTTACAGAGAGATGTCACTTATTCTTAGAAGACCACCGGGAAGGGAAGCATACCCTGGGGATGTTTTCTATCTACATTCAAGACTTCTTGAGAGAGCTGCAAAACTAAATGATGATCTTGGTGCAGGATCACTTACAGCTTTACCTATAATAGAAACACAGGCGGGTGATGTTGCTGCATACATTCCGACAAATGTTATCTCTATTACAGACGGTCAGATATTCCTTGAAACAGATCTTTTTAACTCAGGTGTAAGACCTGCGATAAATGTCGGTCTTTCTGTATCAAGGGTTGGTGGTGCCGCTCAGATAAAAGCTACAAAACAAGTAGCTGGAACACTAAGACTTGATCTTGCACAATACAGAGAGCTTCAAGCATTTGCACAGTTTGCATCTGATCTTGATGAAGCTTCAAGAAAACAGCTTGAAAGAGGTCAAAGAATGGTAGAGGTTCTAAAACAGCCTCCGTATTCTCCACTTGCGGCTGAAGAGCAGGTTATGATAATATTTGCAGGAAATGAAGGTTATCTTGATGACATACCTGCATCAAGTGTAACAAAATTTGAAGCTGAGCTTTATCCGTTTATAGAGGCAAACTATCCTCAGATATTTGAAAATATAAGAAGCTCACAAAAAATAGATGATGAGACTAAAGATCTTATGAAAAAAGCATTGGATGAGTTCAAAGCATCTTTTGTAGCGGCATAAGGACAACCAAATGGCAAACTTAAAAGATATACAAAGAAAGATTAAAAGTGTTTCAAGTACCCAAAAGACAACCCGTGCTATGAAACTAGTTTCTACTGCCAAGTTAAGAAGAGCAGAAGAACTTGCCAAAAGATCTAAAAAGTTTGCAAACAAATTAAATGAAGTTATAGCCGAGATCAGCGGTAGAATCAAGTGTTCAAAACTTGACGGGCTTGATTCTATAAGATATTTGGCTAACAACGAAAATCCGCAAATGGTTGATATAATCTTTATCACTGCCGATAAAGGACTTTGTGGAGGATTTAATTCGCAAACTATAAAAGCCGCAAAAAACCTTTTGTCTGAATTTCATGACAAAAAAGTGAAAGTAAGACTAAGAGGTGTAGGTAAAAAAGGTATAGAGTATTTCAAATACAACGAGATTGAACTGCTTGATGAAGTCGTGGGTCTCAGTTCCAAACCTGAACAGGAAAGATCAGACGAGTTTATACAGGCATCTATAGAGGACTATAAAGCAGGAAAAACAGATGCTGTTTATATAGTTTACAACGGTTATAAAAACATGTTGACTCAACAACTGCATGTCAACAAAATCCTGCCTCTTGATGCAGAGGATTTTTCTTGTGAAGACTGCCCGAGTGGATCTCTTTTGGAGATAGAGGCAAGTGATCAGGAAAAACTGTTAACTGATCTGATAGAAATCTATATAAAAAGCAATATGTATTATGCTTTGATAGACAGTGTTGCAGCAGAGCATAGTGCGAGAATGCAGGCTATGGATACTGCAACAAACAATGCAAAAGAGATGGTAAGATCTCTAAATGTGGCTTACAACAAAGCCAGACAAGCTGCTATTACAACTGAATTAATTGAAATTATAAGTGGTGTGGAGTCTATGAAATGATGGAGAAGAATATGATAGGAAAAATATCTCAAGTTATGGGTCCTGTAGTTGATGTTGAGTTTGAAGGCTATTTGCCTGTTCTAAACGAAGCATTGGAAGTTAAAGTAAAAGAAGAAGACGGAAGTGAGAGAAGACTTGTTTTGGAAGTTGCTGCTCACCTTGGTGATTCTAAAGTAAGAACAATTGCTATGGATATGACTGAAGGTTTGGTCAGAGGTCAAGAAGCAGTTGCAACAGGTGCTCCTATAAAAGTTCCTGTCGGTGAAAAAGTTCTTGGAAGAATCTTTAATGTTATAGGTGAAACTATAGATGACGGTGAGCAGGTAACTGATGCTCCTATGTGGTCTATACACAGAGAGCCTCCAAAACTTGTTGACCAGTCAACAAAAACAGAGATGTTTGAGACAGGTATCAAAGTTGTTGATTTGCTTGCTCCTTATGCAAAAGGTGGTAAAGTCGGTCTGTTTGGTGGTGCTGGTGTCGGTAAAACAGTTATCATTATGGAACTTATCCACAATGTTGCTCACGGACATGACGGACTTTCTGTATTTGCAGGTGTCGGAGAGAGAACAAGGGAAGGTAACGACCTTTATCATGAGATGCTAGAGTCTAAAGTTTTGGACAAAGTTGCACTGTGCTACGGACAAATGAACGAACCACCGGGTGCAAGAAACAGAATAGCAATGACAGGTCTTACTATGGCTGAGTATTTCAGAGATGAGAAAAAAATGGATGTGTTGATGTTTATAGACAACATATTCAGATTTGCTCAATCAGGTTCTGAAATGTCGGCACTTCTTGGAAGAATCCCTTCAGCTGTTGGTTATCAGCCTACACTTGCAAGAGAGATGGGTGCACTCCAAGACAGAATTACTTCTACAAAAGACGGATCTATTACATCTGTTCAGGCTGTATATGTGCCGGCTGATGACTTGACTGACCCGGCACCTGCATCGGTTTTTGCTCACCTTGATGCAACAACTGTTCTTAACAGAAAAATTGCTGAAAAAGGTATATATCCTGCAGTTGATCCGCTTGATTCTACATCAAGACTTTTGGATCCTCAGATAATAGGTGAAGAGCATTATCAGGTAGCAAGAGGTGTTCAGCAAACACTTCAAAAATACAAAGATTTGCAAGATATTATAGCGATTCTCGGTATGGATGAGCTTAGTGAAGAAGACAAAGCTACAGTTGAAAGAGCAAGAAAGATAGAAAAATTCCTTTCACAGCCTTTCTTTGTTGCAGAGGTTTTCACAGGTGCTCCCGGTAGATATGTAAGCCTTGAAGATACTATAAAAGGATTTAAAGGTATACTAGAAGGTGAGTATGATCATCTTCCGGAAAATGCATTTTATATGGTTGGAACTATAGACGAAGCTATAGAGAAAGCTGAAAAATTAAAATAATAGAGGGACATTAAAATGAGCAAGTTTAAACTTGAGATTCTAACTCCCGATGGAGAGATATTTAACGGTGATGTCTCTTCTGTTACTCTTCCAGGCGAAGAGGGTGAGTTTGGAGTTTTGCCCGAGCATGCAAGCTTGATGACACAGTTAAAAACCGGTGTCGTGGATATTGAGCTTGAAGATAAGAAAACCGAGTCTATACTTATAGATTGGGGGTTTGCTCAAGTTGATGAGAAAAAAGTTATAGTTTTGGCAAAAGGTGCTGTGGCTATCAGAGGTTCAAATGAGAGCGAAATCTCAAAAGCACTAGAAAATGCCAAAAAACTTCTTGAAGAAGTTGCAGATTCTAATACTGCCATAGCATCTGTAAGTTCCAAATTAGAATCAGCTGCCAAAAGTATACTCAAGTAATGTTTTTGGATTTTTATATAAAATCTCATCCTGTAACTTTGGGAGTTCTTTTGCTCCTGAGTTTTTACTTTATACTGACAAACTGGGTTTTTTTTTACAGATTTTTTCATATAAACTCATGGAAGAAGATTGAGGAAGCTTCACTTTCCTCACTTTTGTCAGGCTCTTCAAAAATACTTGAAAACTCATATCTTAACTACTATATAAAAACATCAAATTCACTTGATAAAAATCTTTTTGACATAGCTTTGCTTGCTGCTACCAAAGAAGCTACAAAAGGTTTGTCTGTTTTGTCTGTAGTATCATCGACCGCTCCTTTTATAGGGCTTTTTGGAACTGTTGTTTCTATACTTGACACATTTGCACATATAGGAAAAAGTGCAGGTGGCATGAGTATAATATCAAGCGGTGTTGCGGATGCACTTATAGCTACAGCGGCAGGTATTCTTGTTGCCATATTTGCCTATACATACCATCAGATACTAAAAAGAAGTTCCTATGAACTTGTAAATACTATCAAAATGCAAACAGAAGCTTTGGTTTACAAAACTAAGGAGTGATTTTGTATAACTGGGATGAGAAGCCGGAGTTAAACATAACTCCAATGGTTGACATTATGCTTGTTTTGCTTGCCATTTTGATGGTTGTGGCTCCAAATATAATTTTTGAAGAAACTATAATGCTTCCACAGGGCTCAACTTCAAAACAGCGTCAAAAAATTGCTCCTGTTCATATCACTATAACTGTTGACAAACAGATAAAGGTCAATAAAAGAAATTTTGAACTAAATGCTTTTATAGATAATTTTTACCTTTATTCACAAAAACTCAACAAAAAAGCTTCAGTTCTTATAAGTGCAGACAAAAGGCTTGATTACGGGATAGTTATGAAAGTTCTTGCTGCAGTAAAACAGGCAGGTTTTACTGAGGTGTCTCTTGCTACGATCGGATGACAGCAGATACTTCATAATTAGTGGAGTTATAACTTTTTTTCTGTTTTTTCTGCTTTTGTTTTCCTTTGCGTATATGCTTTATTTTGAAAAAAAAGCAAGAAGTTTTGGTCTTGAGAAAAACAAATCATATAAAATTTCTTTGGCAGATATAAAGTTGCCCGCACAGAAACACAAACACAAAAAGAAGATAAAAAGAAACAAGGTTGATGCCAAAAATTTTGAAAATGTTGATGTTAACAATCTTTTTAGCAATGTATGGACAAAAAAAGTAGATATAAAAAAAACAAAAACAAAAAGAGTATCGCCAGACAAAGATTTGTCAAATCTGGAGAAAGATATAGAT
>WFOM01000248.1 GCA_015488075.1 Helicobacteraceae bacterium
ATATATAACAAATTAAGAGAACTAAAAAAATTACCAAAAACAAAACTGAATTTTACACCAAAATATACGACCATACTTTCAAATGTTAGATTTTTGGATCAAACAAGGAAATCAAACAGACAAAAAACAAAAATGCAAATCGGTGGTATAGTTGGAGAAGTTGTATATAAAGAGATAGACGAAAACAGTTTATATTTTCTGGAATTAGGTGAAATTTTAGGTGTTGGCAAACAAACCAGTTTTGGTATGGGCAGGATCAAATTGGAAGCTATTTGATATAGTGCAGTTCCAAAAGTTTATTGTAAATTTTTGATACTATAGAACCTGCAGCGGCACCGCCGTGTCCTCCGTGTTCAACAAGAACAGTCACCACATACTGAGGTTTTTTGTATGGTCCGTAGGTTGTAAGCCATGCATGGCTTCTTGAGTAGTATTGGAGTTCATGTTCGAGTTTTCTTTTTTTGATATCCTGTTTTATACCTATAACCTGTGCTGTTCCTGTTTTACCGGCTATCTTTACTTTTGTGCTTAGATAGTGTGTTGCCGTTCCTTTTGGATGGTTGCAAACCTGATACATAGCTTTTTGAATGATTGGGAGTCTTTGTTTTTCTTTCTGGTTAAGCACATCCTTATACTGCGGTTTTATCTCTTTTCCGTCTAAAGACTTTGCTATAAAAGGTTTTGGAAGTTTTCCTGTTGCTATGAGTGCGGTAAGTGTTGCTATCTGTATAGGTGTTACCAGCATATACCCCTGGCCTATGGAAGTATTTACAGTCTCACCTATATACCAAGGCTGTTGGTATTTTCTCATTTTCCATTCTCTTGATGGAATCGTTCCTATAAATTCGTTTGGCAAATCTATGCCTGTTTTTTTGCCAAGCCCCATATCTTTGAGACCCCTGCTCATAATGTTTATACCGACTTTCAAACTCCCTTTGTAAAAGAAATCATCACAGCTTTCTCTGATGGCTTTGACAATGTTTGTCTGGTGATGCCCCTTTTCTTTCCAGCATCTAAACACCCTTTTTCCAAGAGGCATTTTTGCCGTGCAGTAAACACTCCAGTAAGGGCTTAGTTTTGTAGTTATATAAACAAGTCCCAAAGCCGGTTTTATGGTTGAACCCGGAGGATACAAACCGTTTACTATCTTGTTTGTAAAAGGTTTGTCAAGGCTTGATACAAGCTTTATCCATTCATCTTTTGATATACCGCTTACAAATGTATTTAAATCATACTCAGGGTAGCTTCCTGCTGCTATAACTCTTCCGTCAACTCCCATAACTATAACAACTCCGGCTTTACCTTCAAACAGTTTTGTTATATATTTTTGCAGTCTTATATCTATGTTTAAAACAAGTTTTCTGTCTTCATTTGGAGGTGTATATGAGAGTTCCTCTATAACCTGGTTACTGGCATTTACTTTTATCTTTCTGTGTCCGGCTTCACCTTCAAGAAATTTGTTGTAATATTTTTCTATGCCCGATTTTCCCGTATATCCTATAAGTTCTATAAGTTTGTCGTTTTTTATATCTTTTTTGTTTGCTTTTGCCACATATCCTAGTATATGCGATGCAATCTTTCCGTATGGATAATGTCTCTTTGGTGCAGGCTCTATCTTTATGTATCTGTCGAGATTTAGTTTTGAATAAACAGGAAGCATGTCATCATATGATATAAACGGAACAATCTCTATATATTTGTGGTTATAAAGAGAGTCTTTTCTTTTGTATTTCTTCAAAAGTTTTTCCTCTTTTAAAAAAGGAAAAGTTTCAACAATTTTTTTTATCTCTTTTTTCAAAGTTGGCAAATTTTTTTTGTTTGTCAAATGTGGTTTAAGCTTTATCCTGAATCCAAGTATATTTACCGCCAGGGGGTGGTTGTTTACATCTACTATCTCACCTCTTACCGGGGCTATAAGCTCGGTTTTTACCGTATTTTTTTCAGAAAGCTGTTCATAGTATCTGTTTGATGAGACACTCAGATAATAAACTCTCACCAACAGTGACAGCCATACAAAAACAAAAACCCCTATAATTATCTTTACTCTCAAATCAGACTCACTATAATATACTCTATAAATATATAAAAAAATATCTTGTAACTGAAACTTATACCTTCAAGAACAAAAATATTTGCAAAAATGTTGTAAGTGATATAAAAACCTATATACACACCTGCAA
>WFOM01000249.1 GCA_015488075.1 Helicobacteraceae bacterium
CATATTTGGATTTGTCTTTTATTATAAAACTTTTATAACTAAAAAATCTTATAAAACTTATGATAAAAAGCAAAATATACCAGACAAACAGATTGTTTTGAGTCGATTTCAAATACAAAACAAAAAATAAAAAAGTAGCTACACCCATAAGTCCCGTCAATGTTATACGAAGGTTTGTATAAAGCTGTTCTATCTGCTCCGGTATAAAAGACTCTAAAGGTGTAGTTATCTTCACAGCCTGTCCTATTTTTCTGTTTTTACATAAGCTTTTACAATCTTAACATCCTCAAGCGGTTTATAGTGCCCAAACCTGCCGGAAGTTTTTACATTTTCTATCTTTCTTACTGTTTTCATACCTTTTATAACATGGCCAAATATAGTATAATGCCCGTTTAGCCAGTCGGTTTCAACCGTAGTTATGAAAAACTGACTGCCGTTTGTGTTGGGACCCCTGTTTGCCATTGCTAAAACACCTGCATCATCAAAAGTATATCCAGGTTTAAACTCATCGCGAAACGGTTTGTGCCATATAGACTCACCTCCTCTTCCCGTTCCGGTAGGATCACCTGATTGTATCATAAAACCTTTTATAACTCTGTGGAAAATCACACCGTTATAGTATCCCTCTTTTACATGTGTTAAAAAGTTTTCAACCGCCAAAGGTGCTACTTTTGGATAAAGTTCAAGCTCTATATCACCCTTGTTTGTATGTAAGACTACTATCGGATTTGCCAACAATGCAGTAGCAAATAAAAACATAAAAACTATTTTTTTCATGCTTCATCCCTTGGAACAAAATCAAGACACACTGAGTTTATACAGTATCTAAGTCCGGTAGGCTTGGGACCGTCCGGAAAAACATGCCCAAGATGTGCATCACATACATTACATCTTACTTCTGTTCTTATCATACCGTGGCTATAGTCTTTGAGTTCGGCTATAACATCATCACTTACAGGTTTGAAATAGCTTGGCCAGCCTGTGCCGGAATCAAATTTTGCCTTGGAGTCAAAAAGAGGAGTTTTGCAACATTTGCAAACATATATGCCATCACCCTTAAAGTCATAATACTTTCCGCTAAATGCTCTCTCTGTCCCGCCTTCTCTGCATACATAGTATTCTTCGGGAGTTAGTTCACTCTTCCACTCCATATTTGATTTTTTTATCTTTTTCAATCTCTTTCCTTATCTTTTCAAAATCTTCATTTGATATGATATAACATTTTTCATAACAAGATTTTATATAGTATAATACATCTTCTTTGCTTAAAGTTTCTATATCTGTAAATATGGCTATATCTGAAGTAAAACTTGCTTTTTTGTTATAGTTTAAAAGATTTATCTTTGCTTTTTTCAGATGAGATACACTAACATCAACATCACCGTAAAAAGATTTTATATCATCAAGGAAATCTTCAAAACTCTTCCTATTTGAAAAAACAGAAACGGTTTTGTCCGTCTCTTTAAATCTGCCAAGCAGTGAAAAAGCATAAGCCACAGGTGATTCTGAAACAACAAACTCAACAAAGTCACCCGCATAACTTATATCCAGAGTAAAGTCATTGTCTATATCTTTGTTCACATACAAAACAGATGCTTTTTTTGACATCTCATATCTTGAGGGAACAAACTCATATCTGTTTTCGTCATCAACAAGTATATGGCTGTATTTTGCATCGCAAAAACTCTCTGCAGAAAAAACTGTTATTTGTGTCATATCAAGTATGGTAAGCGAAAACTCTATATAGTTTAAAAGATTTTCTTTAAATACCTCTACACTCTCTTCATCTTTTAAAACTACTGCAATTTTGTTGTCTTTATTCTCTTTGGCAAACTCAACCGCTTTTAACAGTATCAAAGATGTTTTTCCGCTTAATCTGTCACCTTTTAGAGAAAACGGATACTTTAACTCTTTTTCCAAAAATTTCTGTTGGGATTTGTTTGCAAAAAATATACCCTCTTGTGTGTATATAACATACTGTGTAAGTATGTATTTTATAAAATCATCCTCTTTTTCAGTTTCGAGTTTGAGGTTTTCTATCTTGACTTCCATATCCTCTATAGTAGAATCATTAAAAAAAACTCTATCTTTTGGAACAAGCTTTTTAAAATCGTCATTTAGTGCTTCATATTCGCTGTAAAGCAACTGTTCCATTATCAAAAAGTTATACATCTGTATATCATCACTGTATGTCAGATCAAGATATTTTTCTTTTATAAATTCGTTTGCATTTAAAAAAGAGAGTGAATTTTCACTATAAGTTGTATGATGTGCTTTTTCAACTGTTGCATTTTTAAGCTCGTTAAAACTCCATTCTTTGTATTCAAATAAAATCAAAGCTTTTTTTGGAATATACAAAAGAAGAGGGAGGGTTATATTTTGCGATCTGTGCTCTATTTTTATATTTTCAAAAAGTCTGTATGAGTTTTTTTCACACAGCTCTTTTAATCTTTTGACAACCAGCGAGTCAATCGACTTTAGTTTCTTAGAGTTTTTTTTAAAGATTGAAGATATTAGAGGAATTTTCATATTTTTCAAACTTCACCGCATAAAGCGGTGAGAGATTATTTTCCTGCTTCTACTTTCTCTTTAAGAGATTTTCCTGCTTTAAATTTTGGAACCATTTTGTCTTTTGTAGTATAAGTTTTGTTAGTTCCCGGAACTTTACCTGTTTTACCTTTTTGAAGAGCAGTTGTAAATGTTCCAAAACCTACCAATGAGATAGATTCACCTTTTGAAAGAGCTTCTGTCACTGCATCGGTAAAAGCTTTTATAGCATTTTGAGCTTCCGCTTTTGTTTTAAAATCACCGCAAGATTGAACCAGTGCTACAAATTCTGCCTTATTCATACATCACCTTTTTATGTTGGTTTTTTTGTAAATCGCTTAAAGCTTTCTTAAAACAAGCCTTAAGCAATTCAGCTAAGGATAGCTTATAAGAAAAAAGCTTAAAATTTTCTTGAGTTAAGAAAAAATATGAAAAA
>WFOM01000250.1 GCA_015488075.1 Helicobacteraceae bacterium
AGATGTGTATAAGAGACAGGAACAAATACTGTGGTTAAGTTTATACAAAGATTTAACATATATGATGTTCCGTCTGTTTTTTTTATAAAAAGAGTATCAAAAAATCTTTTTAAACAAGACAGTATGATTAGAAAATTTGATACTTTAGATATCTTAAATGAATTGTAGGAGAGAAATATGCTTGATTGTGCTATAGTTGGCGGAGGTCCGGCAGGGCTTACTGCAGGACTTTATACAACCAGAGGCGGTTTGGGTAATGTTATAATGTATGAAAAAGGGCTTCCAGGAGGTCAGATAACACAAAGCAGTGAGATAGAAAACTATCCCGGAGTAACAGGTGAGATTACGGGAATGGATTTGATGCAGCCGTGGCCCGAACAGTGTATGAAGTTTGGTCTTAAACATGAGATGGTAGAAGTTTTGCAAGTTAGCAAAGATGGTGATGTATTTAAGATAAAAAGGGGTGACGGAAAAGTTGATGAAGCCAGGTCTGTTATAGTATGCACCGGCTCTGTTCCAAAAAGGGCAGGTTTCAAAGGTGAAGATGAGTTTTTTGGAAGAGGTGTGTCAACATGTGCTACATGTGACGGATTTTTTTACAAAGACAAAGAGGTAGCGGTTATAGGTGGCGGTGATACTGCACTTGAAGAATCTCTATATCTGGCAAAAATATGTTCAAAAGTTTATCTGATTCACAGAAGAGATAAATACAGAGCCGCACCAAATACCATAAAAAGAGTAGAAAATACTCCAAATATAGAAAGGATATACAACAGCATCCCTGATGAGGTTTATGGGGATAATATGGGTGTAAACGGCATAAAAATAAGAAACAGAGAAACCGGCGAGATCACCGATATAAAAGTTCCCGGTGTATTTGTATTTGTAGGAAACAATGTCAACAATGAAGTGTTAAAACAGGATGACGGAACTTTTTTGTGTGAGCTTAATGAACAGGGGCAGGTAAAAGTAAACCTTAGAATGGAGACTTCTTTGGAAGGGCTTTTTGCAGCCGGAGATATAAGAGAAGATGCTCCAAAACAGGTTGTATGTGCAGCAGGTGACGGTGCGGCTGCGGCTCTTAGTGCTATAAGTTATGTTGATGAGAAATTTCAGGATTGAGGATTGAGGATTGAGGATTGAGGATTGAGGATTGAGGATTGAGGATTGATACAGTGATAATAATTATCAATTACTAATCATTATTTACCAATCACCAATCACAACTTATTACTAACTTTAAAAGGAAGCAATTATGATAGAAACAAAAGTCGGAGTTTTTGGAGCAACAGGAAGAGTAGGCAGACTTATACTGGATGATTTGAAACTTGATTCTGATATAGGTCTTGGCAGTGTTTATGTAAGAAAAGAACTTGATTTTTCTATAGATCCGGAAGTATTGGTTACAAAAGATTTAAAAACTTTTCTAAATGCAAGTGATGTTGTGATAGATTTTTCACTGCCTGAGGCTTGTGAGATGCTTTTGGAAGAGGCTATAAAAACACCTAAACCGCTTGTTATAGGAACTACGGGTTTAAACGAGCACCAACTAAATCTTATAAAAGAAGCAAGCGAGCTTATGCCTGTTTTGTATGCTACAAATATGAGTCTGGGTGTTGCACTTTTAAACAAACTTGTATATGAAGCAAGCAAAGCACTGGATGGTTTTGATATAGAGATAGTTGAGATGCACCACAGACACAAAAAAGATGCACCAAGCGGAACGGCACTTACTTTGGCAAATTCTGCTGCAAAAGGGCGAGGTTTAGAGCTTGATGAAGTAAGGGTCAGTGGCAGAGACGGTAACATAGGTGAAAGAACAAAAGATGAGATAGCAGTTATGGCTTTAAGAGGCGGTGATATAGTGGGTCGCCATACGGTCGGGTTTTACAATGACGGTGAGTTTATAGAGCTAAATCACACCGCAACAAGCAGAAATACATTTTCAAAAGGGGCCATTAGAGCTGCAAAATGGCTTGTAAAACAGGACAAAGGTCTTTATGGCATAAGTGACTGTCTGGGTTTGTAGTTTGAAAGTAGCGGTAGTTAGCAGTTGTCTGCTTGGGGAGTTTTGCAGGTATGACGGCAAGACAAAAGAGGATAACAGAGTAAAAGAGTTTTTAAAAGATTACAAAGTTATACCTTTTTGTCCCGAAGCTCCGCTTTTTGGCATACCAAGAGAGAGGATAGACATCATTCAAGGCAGAGTTATAACATCTCAGACAAAAAAAGATGTTACAAAACTCATAGAGGAATGGACGAAAAAATTTATACAGACTCTTCCAAAAAAGGTAGATATAATCATACTCAAATCAAAATCTCCAAGTTGCGGTTTGTCTTCTACTCCTATATGGAATGAAAACAAAGAAAAAGTTTTAAGATACGGTGACGGGATTGCCGCGGGAGTTTTTAAACAATATTTTAAAGATGTTTTGATGGTTGATGAAAACAGCCTAAATACCTAAATCGTTTTTAGCCTGTTTTATAATCCCTTCATCTTCTACAAGGTCCAAAAATTTAAAATGTTTTCCGCTTTGCTCTTTTCCGCTTAACAGATCTCCGCTGTCTCTGAATTTCAGGTCAAGTTTTGCTATCTCAAATCCGTTTGTGGTTTTGCAAAAAGCATCCAGCCTTTTTGAATCAGGATTGTTTGTGTATAAGAAACAATACCCTTTAAGCCCGTTTCTTGAAACTCTGCCTCGAAGCTGATGAAGAGTAGCAAGTCCGAGTCTTTCAGCTCCGACTATAACTATGGTAGAAAGTCTTGGAAGTGATATGCCAACTTCCACTACTGTTGTAGCTAGCAGTATATCTCCTTTGTCTTTGAACTCTTCTAAGATTGTTTCTTTTTCTTTGTCTTTTCCGTGAGTTACATAAACATTTTTAAAATTTTTTTCCCAGTATGATCTTGCTTCGTCTATACTTTGGTAACTGACTGCTTGGCTTTCTTCTACAAGAGGGTAGATTATAAGTATCTGATGATTGCTGTTTATCTCGTTGTTTATATGTGCAAGCAGATTTTTAAAATCTTTTTTGGATATCACTTTTGTTGTTATGTCTTTTTTAAAAGGTGTTGTGGTTATTAGAGTTACATCTATCTGGGCTGATTCTATCATAGCCTGTGTTCTTGGAATGGGAGTAGCAGAAAATTGAAAAAAATGTGGTTTTAACTTACCTTCGCTTACCAAATGTTGAAGCATATTTCTCTGTGTTGTTCCAAATCTGTGCTGTTCATCCACCATCACAACAGTGGCATTTGGAAGTTTTTTATACAAAAGTGCATGTGTTCCTATAATAAAATCAAACTCATTTAAATCTGTCTTTTTTGTTTTGTTTGTGAGCAAAACTGTTTTAAAATCCGGCAAAAACTTTTTTGCTTCATTGTAAAGCTGGTTGGCAAGGATGGTTGTTGGAGCCATCAGAACGGTTTTGTTTGGATGGTTGAGATAAGCGGTTGCAAACATTACCATACTTTTTCCGCTTCCGACATCACCTACTATCATCCGTCTTGCTTGGATATCTCTTTGTAGGTCTTTTTGTATATCTTTTATAGCTTTTAGCTGTTCTTCAGTCAGATCAAACGGCAGTGTTTTGAGCCATTTGTTTATGTCGTTTGTTTTTACAGCTTTTGAAGGTAAAACAGTTTTTTTTGAACTTAGTTTTTTTAGATAGTTAAATATTTCTGTGTATTTAAGTGCAAATAATTGTTTGTGGCTGAGTTTTTGTGGAAGCTGTTTTGGAAAATGTATAGAGAGTATATCTTTTGCCACATCCTCTTTTAGTCCCTCTTTTAAAAGGTTTGTAAGTGTTAGATGCTCTTTTAAAAACCTTCTGTAAAAATCACCTCTTATACCGTTTTTGTATACAGGGACAATCTCTCCTACAAGATTTGATGAGATTTTTTTTGGGACTACTATCTGACAAAAGCCGCTAGAACATTCTATTCTTCCGTAAAGATAGAGTCTTTCATAAACTTTGAACTGATGGTAAAGATAGGGTTTTGTTTTAAAAAAAACTGCTGTTATTTTATGCCCGAAGTTATGTGAGAAAAGTTTTATCTGAAGAGTTTTTGGTGTTTTTTCCACTGACTCTACAGTGGCATCTACAACCATATATGTTTTTGGAACGAGTCTTTGCTTTATGGTATAGTCTTCGTATGATTTTGGTATAAGTAGTGATAGTTCAAGAGTATTGGAAACATTTAACTTTTTGAAATAGTCCATAGTTAAAAAAAGAGGATATTCAGAGCAATTTGCTACTCTGAATGTGCATTATTTTCTGTGCTTCAAGAAGCTATCATAAAGCTCTTTAAACCCAACATCACTAGCATGTTCAACCTCTTTCATAAGCTCTAAGGCTTTATCCCACTGGTCTTTTTTCCAAGCATCTACTGCTTGTTTTGCTTTTTGGTGGACTTCTGCATGGTAGTTGTTTACATCGTTTATAGTTTTTTGATCCTCTTTGATCTTCTCTTTTGCAACAGAGTTAAACCATTGACCGAATCTACAGCTATTTTCATCTGTAAATGATGGGTTTGTGTCGTTTATAAATGCATTGTAAGCCAAAAGTTTGTATAGTATGTGATCTATTTTGCCGTTGCCGATTCCTACTTCATTGGAAATGTTTTCTGTTATATCTTTTATCCTTGCTGAGTTACTTATGACAAATTCGAGTTCTTCAAAGAATTTTTCCAAAACATGAGTAATCTCATCTGTTTTTTCTCTGAAAACCTCTGCAGAATTTTGAACTTCACTTGAGTTTTGTTTAAGTTGACCTATATTTATCTCAACTTCTGCTGTTGCTTTTTGGGTTCTCTCAGCCAGCTTTCTAACCTCATCGGCAACTACCGCAAAACCTCTTCCATGTTCTCCCGCTCTTGCGGCTTCTATGGCGGCATTTAAAGCAAGCAGGTTTGTCTGGTCTGATATATCTTTGATAAGAGAGATAACTTCACCTATGGATGTTACACTGTCGTTTAGTGTATTTGCCCCTTCATCAAGGTTAGTAGCTTCCTCTGCTATACTGTTTATAGCATCATCAAGCTTTGATTGTTCATTTTTTACATTGTCAATTCTTATTGCTGTTCTTTCATTAAGATCAGTGGCTTCTTCTAGTTGTTCTACTGTAGATTCCATAATATTTTGAGAGAATTTTATGCCGTCTTCATAAGCATTAAGTAAAAGTTCAACTATATGTTTGTATGCTTCTATATTTTCATCTTCTTCTTTTGATTTTGATAACTTTAGTTGAGATTTAAGCTGTTCTATTTCATCTTTTAACTGTCGGTTTTCATTTTCCAGTTCTTTTATTTTTGATTCATAGTGTGAGCAGTCGTTTCCAAAAAGCCCCATCTTTTATCCTTTTTTAGTAAAAGTTTTATTATTA
>WFOM01000251.1 GCA_015488075.1 Helicobacteraceae bacterium
CTACTACGCAGACATATATAACAAAAAGATAAAAATTATAAAGTATAAAGACAAGAAGAAAGGTTTTGAACTTTATTCAAGTAGTCTGTATCTAAAGAGTTTTATTCCGGTTTTAAAAAATATACCAAAGATCAACAGGCTTAAGTTTACAAAGATAGCCATCAACAAAGACTACCTTGTGGCATATGCAACTCTAAACAGACAAAAACTCGTATTTTTCAAACCAAAATACAAAAAATTTACTATTTTGTGGACACAGAGGATACTTGCTTCTTCATTTTTGCCTGTGATCTCTAATAGTGTGTTAGACAGTGTGTATCTTGATAATGTTGCATTTTTTATATCCGAAGAGAAACAAAGTATAGACCTTGAAAAATTTTTAAGAGATACCGGGATAAAATCTGACTGGGAAGTTGAACAAAACTTCAACATTAACAAAGGCATAACACTCCTTGCAAATATAAAGGCAGATGAAGCAGATGCCATAAAAGAAACTCTTGGGCTTGTAGGTATATCAAGAGATAAGCTGACTGTTAGCGGAAGTGTTTCTCCCAAGAGTCTAAAATATATCTCAAAATCTCCATCAGCCAACAGATTTGCAAGTGGCAGTGAAAAACGAAGTATAACAGACAAAACCGACCTAAATATATATTTGCCAAAGCCGCATATACCTAAGTTTGCATCGGTTCTGAAGATAAACGGGAATGCGAAGATAAATATATCCGGTAAAAAGAAAAATAAAACCAAAAGCACCAATACAAATAATAAAAAGAGATTTGATATAAGTTTAACTTTTCCGGTTCAGATAAACTTAAAAAGCTTTAAAAAGAGTCTTAAAGCAAATATAGATTTGGATAAGGTAAGAGAGGGGATATACGAGATAAACATACCACACAGGGGGACATGGGATGCACCGTTTGGTATAAAAGGGTTAAAGATAAAAAACGGAGATTTCTTTGCAAGATTAAAAGGCTCAAAAAAGGGCAAACAAGATTCATCAGACTCTTTTTCGTTTAAAGGCTCTGCACTGTTTGGAAAAATACCGGCCATACCTTTAAAGGCAAAATTCAAACAAAAAAAAGGCTCATACGATTTGGAGTATTTTGAACTAAACAAAAAGATATCTCTTTTTGATATCCCTTTTGGCAAAAAGATACCACATGCAAAAAAATTTAAACTTGAAGATATAAAACTTTCACCAAACGGTATAAGTGCCAAAACACTCTTTAACAAAACAAAAGTCAGGGCATTTGTGTTTAGGTCTTCAAACAATGACGGATACAATCTTGCACTTGAACAAAAAAACTTTAAATTCGGTGAACTTGTAAAAGATTTTAAGAAGATAAAACCACTTAATGGCATAACACTGCCAAAAGTGGCTTTGATATTTTCAGAAAAAGGTTTTAGTTCCAAAAAAAATGACATAAAAGAACCGGCAAACGAGCTTTTTGACACTGTTTTTACTATAGACAAGTTTAATGTTTCCATACCAAAAGGTGTGAGTTTGTTTACTCCGTTTTATAAAAAAGATTTCGGGATAATCGGAGAAGGTTTCAGTAAGATTGGTGTAAGTGACGGTTCAATGGTATCAGGAAGCATAAGCGGCTTGTTTGGAGGAGATATAGGGCTTGGTTTGAAAGTATGGGCCAACAAAACGAAAAAGGCTGAAGGTGTTCCAAACAAAGTATTTAAATTTCCTCTGAAAGTCCCGAATTTTTACATAACTTTGATGGATGACCAGCTTGATGTGGGAGCAGAGACCGATTTGAATGTTATAGTAAAAAAACAAAAACTTTTGTTTGTATCAAAATTCGGTCTTGATTTTACAGATAAGGGTGTAGGCATAGATATAACCGGAAAACTAAACGGGAAATGGAAAAAACCGTTTGGCATAGAGTTTTTGACACTTTCAAATGTGGCTTTAACCGCCGGTATAAAAGATACAGGTGAGGTAAACATAGGATTTGGAGGCGATAGTAAGTTTGGAGATACAAAATTCAGTTTGGCAACAAATATAGATATACTTCTTGAGGATGCTTTGCCTGACGGTGTTGCATTTAAGGCAAAGGCAAACAGGCTTGGAGTAAAAGAGCTTGTTGATATAGCAACAGTGCTTTTGAAACTAAAAAACAAAATAGATATAAACTCTATACCGTTTTTTGAGATACATGATGCTGTGTTGGCTTTTGCAACTCCCGGAGCAAGCGATCCTGACCTTGGGCTTATAACAAACGGTTTTGCCGTTAAAGGCAAATACTTTTTTGGTGGTAAAGAACTTGGTGTTATAAAAGGTGTTTTGGCAAAAGACTATATAGTCTTCAGTGGTGCCATAGCAGATATAAACCTTGATATACTTACATTTAAAAACAACAAAGTTGACTTTAAACTGGGGGTTTTGAGTGACTTTAAAATAAGAAGCAAAACAAGATTTCTGGATGTAGATCAAAATGTTACACTGGATCTAAACCCGCCTAAACTCAATTTTAAAGTAACCACAGATTTAGGTGAATTTGGCAGTGGAGATTTGGATGTAAGCATAGACGGCTTTGATTTAAAAACCGGAAAATTTGATCCAAAAGGCGACTTTAATATACTGGGTGAATTCAAATCAAACTTTGCGCCATGGATTGACAAAGAGATAAAAGAAGGACTTGTAGATATCAAAAAAAGTGCAAACAAAAGATTAAGCGATGCTTTGAAAAAGCTTGATAATGCCACAAAAAAAGTTGACAATATAGACAAAAAGATAAGAGAGATAAAAAAACAGGACAACAGGAGAAAACAAAGAGCAGAAGACAAGATAAGAAGAGCACAGAGAAAAGTTGACTGGCTTTATGGAAAATACAGACATGCAGACCATGAGGCACACCACTGTGGAAACAGATGGACACACTGGGCATGCAAAGGCTACTGGTATGCTGTAAAAGATGTTGACTGGGATTTATACAGATCTGCTGAAGATATCTTAGAAGCTGTCAAAAAAACCGTTGCGGCAGCATTTGGGCTTGATCCGAGACTCGAAGCACTAAAAGGTTCAAAAAGTTTGGCACTTGATGTGCTCTCTCTTGCAAAAGCGGTTGTAAAAACAGACGAAGAAGCCACAGATTTTGTTATAAACAAACTTGACGGCATAGTAAAAGATATGATAAAAAAACCGCCTTTTGAAGTCAAAGAAGCCATACTTATGGGTGATTTAAGAGGTGTTATAAAAAAAGACCTGCCTCTTATACTTGATATAAAGTATGTATTGGGAGGAAAAACATACAGAGAGTATTTTGCTATAAAACTTAAAGACTTGGACTATGATGCAAAATCTTTTGCACTTATACCTATCATGATACTTGATGACGGAGTGAAAAAAGCTCTCAAAAATGAGAACAAAGCCATAAAAAGATGGCTTGAAGCACATATGGCAACACTTTTGGCAGTTACCGAAGATACTATAAGAAAAGATATAAAAGGTTTGGAAGCAAAATACTCCAAAATTTTAAAAACATACGAAAAAAACTCAAAAAAATTCAAAGAAGCTTATGAAGATTTGGATAAACAAAAACTAAAAGTGATCCAAAAATTCAAGATGACTGATCTTATGCCTGACAGTCTGGAGTTCAGGGACAAATATCTGGCAGTGGGTCACAGTGATTTGTGTCTTGGTGTAAACAACAACAGTTTGAATGTTATCCAAAAAAACTGTAAAGATTCAGATACCGAGCTTTGGTCAACACAAAAAGTCGGACAAAACGGGTATGTTCAGCTAAAAGCAAGAGGGCTTTGCCTAAAAGCCAAATCTCTAAATCCTACTACCAAAAACGGAGAGTTTTTGGTTTTGGCAGAGTGCAACGGTGATGAGCATTCCAAATGGAAAGTTGAAAATTATGACGATTTTTATATCAGTCTTGTAAACAAATATTCCCAAAAATGTCTCCATTTCAACATTGAAAATGCAAATCCAAAAACAGCCTATGCCGTTTGGACATCCTGTATGGGAGCAGACAGTCAGACTTTCAGAGCCATAAATGATGCCCAAAAACCTACACATCACAATATAGAAGCAAAGATATCTGCAAGAAACGGCTGGTGTATAGGCGTTAAAAACGGTTTCAACCAAGGATATAAAGATATAGAAAAAATAGGCTTTTTTTATAACAGCAACTACAAAAAATTCAAAGAGATGGTTGAAGCAAGAACAAATGTTTTGGTTTCAGTGAACTGCAATGACAAAAATGCTATAAAGTTTAACTATACCGAAAGACCAAACGGTGATATAAAGCTTTTTAGTTCAAAACACGGTCTTTGCATAGTCCGTTCATATATAAGAAACGAATTGTTGCTGATGCCGTGTGACAGAGGAAAAGATATGTTGTGGCAAAACAGACCTGTAGACTCAAATGCATTTAACATGTATAACAGGTTTTATAACAAGTGTATAAACATACAGTCTTCAAGAGGTGTTCCTGTTCATCTTGAGAGTTGCAATGTAAAGCAGTCTCAGAAACTATACTTTAAAAAGTAGGTGTTGATATGAAATTATTTTTCTATGTTTTAATTGTCTTTTTGTTTTCTTCATGTGCGGACAACCAGCCAAAAAGTGTTGCCAATGTTCCTGAAAACAGGTATTTGTTGCAAGAAGGGCTTAAAATAAAAAAAGATGACAACCAGATAGCCGTTCTTACAAAAAAAGGTATACTCCTTATGCAAGAGGGAAGATACGAAGAGGCATCAAAAGAGTTTCAAAAGGCATTGAAACTCGATATACAAAACTCCTCTTTACATTTTTTAAATGCACTTACATACCATTTTCGCTCCCTAAACGGCGATAAAAAGATGTTGGAGTTGGCTGAAGTAGGGTATAAGATAGCTTTGAAGTTTGAGCCTTCAAACTATCTCGCATCATATCTGCTTGGGCATATATATTTTGAAAAAAAAGATTATAAAAAAGCCCAAAACCAGTTTGCAAACGAACTTTTGTATGATAAAAACAACAAACAGCTTTTAAAGTCTTTAGCAACTGCTTCGTATTATGCAAAAGA
>WFOM01000252.1 GCA_015488075.1 Helicobacteraceae bacterium
CTTTTAAGTTACGGCATAGACTGTCTTACAGGCGGAAATCATACATGGGACAAAAAAGAGATCATAGAATATTTTGACACCAAACCGGTTTTAAGACCGCACAATATGCCCTCACAGGCAGAGGGAAGCGGACTTAAAATTTTTGAAATCTCAGGGGAAAAGCTGGCAGTTTTAAACATTATGGGACATTTTGCCATGCCGATGTGTGACAACCCTTTTACGGTTGCACAAGAAACGGTTGCCAAACTTCATGAAGATGGTATAAAAAACATTTTTATAGACTTTCATTCTGAAGCAACGGCAGAAAAAAGAAGTATGTTTATGCTTCTAAAAGGCAAAGTATGCGGGATTGTCGGAACACATACCCATATAGGAACAGACGATTTGGATATAGAAGATGGAACTATGTATCTAACCGACATAGGGCTTACAGGATGTTATGACAGCATTATAGGCATGGATGCACAAAATGTTTTAAAGCATCAGTTAACCGGTGTCAAACAACATTATGACATCCCAAAAAAATGTAAAAAAATCATGCAGATGGTTCTCTTTGACATAGAAAAAGAAAAAACAAAACAGGCATTCAAGATAAAAATTTTTGACAATGCAGATGAAACAATTACACAAAAAATTTAAATTTGATATAATACAGCTAAAAAAGAAGGATATATTTTATGACTGCTTCTGACATAAAAGCTTTTAGTGAAAGTAGAACAAAGGCAAGAGCATATTTTTGCTATCTGTTTTCAAAAAACATTCCGGACAAACTGCCTTCAGTCTCGGTTGATGCCATCATCCCGAAACTTCTAAAAATAAAATCTGAACTTGAACAGTGTGATGGTGTGTATCTACTTGATCATAGAGGTGTCCAGGTTTCTCCGACATACACAAAAGACAAAACCGTTGAAGATGACATAGGCAAGATAAGATCAGACAGAGCATACTACTACAGAGCGGTAAAAGAAAACAGATGCACCATAACAGACCCCTACCCTTCACTTATAACCGGTGAACTGACCATAACCGCTTCGCAACCTATACATGATGAAAACGGAGAACTCAGATATGTTGCTTGTATAGATATTCCTATAGATGAAGCCGTAAAGATAGCCCATCCAAGCAAACTTGACACTATAACAGACAAATTTTTTATGTATTCTTATTCTGCATTTTCGTTTGCACTGAGTGCCATAGCCTTTTTGCTTTTTGTAAAAGCCATTCAAAGCTTCTTTATGCAGGAGATAACACCAAACCATTTCAAAATAAAAGATATGTTTGAATCTACCATACTTTTAACTCTTTCTCTTGCCATATTTGACCTGGTAAAAACCATAATCGAAGAAGAGATTTTAGGCAGACACAAAGAACACAACATATCTGGTCCGCACAAAACCATGGTGAGATTTTTGGGTTCAATTATCATAGCACTATCCATAGAAGCCCTTATGCTTGTTTTCAAATTTGCCATAACAGACCCTAACAAGCTGGTTTACTCACTCTATATTATGATAGGGGTTTCATTGTTACTTATAACACTTGCGGTGTATATAAAATTTACAAAAATAAAAGTGGGTGAGGAAGGAAGTTGAAGATAGGCATAGTTAACTACAATATGGGAAACCTTGCAAGTGTTCAAAACGGCTTTAAAAAGATAGGTATAGATGCGACCATAGAAAGCGATGCACAAAAGCTCAAAAACTATGACAAACTTATACTCCCTGGTGTGGGAGCATTTGGAGATGCCATAGAACACCTAAAACAGTTTGACCTCATAGAAGCACTTGAAGAGTTTAAAAAAAGCGGCAGATATATGCTTGGTATATGTCTTGGTATGCAGCTACTGATGGAAAAAAGTTATGAGTTTGGAGAGAACAAAGGTCTTGGTTTTATAAAAGGAGAAGTTATCCCTTTTGATACAAACAAATTTGACAAACCGTTAAAAGTTCCGCATATGGGATGGAACAGAGTTTTTACAAAAGAGCATCCGCTCTTTGATGGGCTTGATGATATGCATTATCTATATTTTGTTCACTCATATCATGTAAAACTTCAAAACAAAGACAACGAGATAGGAAGCACAGTTTACGGTTACGGCTTCAGCAGTGCCATAGCACATGAGAATGTTCTTGGAATACAGCCACATCCTGAAAAAAGCCACAACAACGGGCTTAAAATCTTAGAAAATTTTTCAAAACTGTAAGGAATTTCATGACTATATATCCGGCAATAGACTTAAAAGACGGCAAAGCGGTAAGACTTACAAAAGGGATTATGGAGAGTGCCAAAGTTTACTCAAACGAACCGTATGAACTGGTAAAAAAGTTTGAAGAGATGGGTGCATCATGGGTTCATCTTGTTGATCTTAACGGTGCTTTTGCAGGTGAGCCTAAAAACCTTGAACAGATTAAAAAGATAAGAGAAAACTCATCCGTCAAACTTCAGCTTGGCGGCGGTATAAGAGATGAAGAAACTATAAAAAAGATGTTGGATATAGGCATCAACAGAGTTATACTCGGCTCTATTGCCCTTAAAAATCCGGACTTTGTAAAATCTATGGCAAAAAAATACCCGGTAGCGGTGGGCATAGATGCAGTTGACGGGTATGTTGCCGTTGAAGGATGGGCAGATGTAAGCAGTATGAAAGCCACTGACCTTGCAAAAGAGTTTGCCGATGCAGGTGTTGAAGCGATCATATGCACAGATGTTTCAAGAGACGGAACACTCTCGGGTGTAAATGTGGATTTTACCCTCTCTATAAAAAAAGCTTCAAATATACCCACAATTGCAAGCGGAGGGGTAAAAGATGAAGAAGATGTAAAGAAACTTCTCAAAACGGGCGATATAGACGGTGTGATAATAGGCAAAGCTTTTTATGAAGGCAGACTTGATTTGGCTGAAATGTTTAAACTTGTTAACTAAATTTATAGAAATTCAATCAAAATTTTGATATTATTAGAAAAATATTGTATATTTAAAAGGATATGCTTTGAAAATACTTGTAGTAGATGACAGCTCAACAATGAGAAGAATTATAAAAAACACCCTTGCAAGACTTGGACACAAAGATGTTTTAGAGGGTGAAAACGGTATTGAGGGATGGAATCAGCTAGACCAAAACGAAGATGTTGATGTATTGATAACAGACTGGAACATGCCTGAGATGAACGGGCTTGAACTGGTTAAAAAAGTCCGAGCAGACAGCAGATTTGAAGACCTGCCTATTATAATGGTAACAACAGAAGGTGGAAAAGCAGAGGTTATAACCGCTCTTAAAGCAGGAGTAAACAACTATATAGTAAAACCTTTCACTCCGCAGGTTCTAAAAGAAAAACTGCAAGCAGTTATCGGTGAAGCGGAGTAGATGCAAGATTATTATTTTGAGCTTTATCTAAAAGTAAACAGCTACAGAGATTTGTTTGTAAATTTTTTAAACGATACTGTTGATGTAGGATACGAAGAAACAGATGACGGTTTCATTATAAGAAGTGAAGATAATCTTGAAACTATAAAATGGGGTATAGAGCAGTTTGCAGAAGCCCTCTCAAAAGCAACATCAACACAGATTGATATCGACATTACAATAGAAAAAAAAGAAAACAAAGACTGGATTTTAGAATACCAAAAAAATATAAAGCCGATAATAGCCGGCGAATTTTATATACACCCCGAATGGGAAAATGACAAAGAAGGTTACACCAACATAACCATAAACCCTTCTTTGGCATTTGGAACAGGAGAACATCCTACAACCTATGCATGTCTGGAGGCCGTTTCCAAATATGTAAACAAAAACAAAAAAGTTCTTGATGTGGGATGCGGAAGCGGGATACTTTCAATAGCTTCTGCAAAAAAAGGTGCTGTTACAGATGCATGTGATACAGACGATGAGAGCATAAAAAATACAAAAGAAAACCTGGAACTAAATTCCGTAACACTAAACAACCTCTGGAAAGGCTCTGTAAACCAGACAAAAAACAGGTATGATGTTGTTATAGCAAATATAGTTGCAGATGTTTTGGTGTTTTTGGCAAATGATTTGAAAAAAGCTTTAAATGATGATGCTGTTTTAATCCTTTCAGGGATTCTTGACAAATACAAAGATAAAGTTTTGTCAAAGTATCATGATTTGAATCTTTTGGAGATTATACAAAAAGATGAATGGATAACACTAATACTAAAAAAACAACAAGGTGAGCAATGAACAATAATCAAAACAATCCAAACAACAACCAAAAGCCAAACGGAGGAAATTTTTTCAATGACAATCCTCTTTTAACTTTTGTTTTGTTTTCAATTATAATCATAGTTATTTTCAAATCGATTATAGGTGAAACCACTTCACAGGTTGACGGAAGCAGGTTTTCTGCATCTGTAAAAACAAGACATATAAGCTACTCGGAACTAAAATCACTCGTAAAAGAAAAAGATGTATCAAAAGTTGAGATAGGACAAAACTATATAAAAGCATTATCAAGTGACGGAAAAACTGTTTATCTAACAAGAGTTGTGCCGGGTGACAGTGAACTTATAAAAGAACTGGACAAAAACCATATAGAGTATGCGGGATTTAGTGAAACAAACTGGTTTACAGAGATGTTTGGATGGCTTTTCCCGTTTTTAATCATCATGGGACTTTGGATGCTTTTTGCAAACAGGATGCAAAAAAGTATGGGCGGAGGACTGCTTGGGATTGGAAACTCAAAAAAGATGATAAACTCCGAAAAGCCAAAAACAAAATTTGACGATGTAGCGGGTGTAGAAGAGGCAAAAGAGGAAGTTCAGGAGATAGTTGACTTTTTAAAATATCCCGCCAGATACGTTGAACTGGGTGCTAAAATCCCAAAAGGTGTGCTTTTGGTAGGACCTCCTGGAACAGGTAAAACACTTCTTGCAAAAGCGGTTGCAGGTGAAGCTGACGTGCCGTTTTTTTCAGTTTCCGGTTCAAGTTTTATAGAGATGTTTGTAGGTGTGGGAGCTGCTAGAGTAAGAGACCTGTTTGAACAGGCAAAAAAAGATGCTCCCGCAATTATCTTTATAGATGAGATAGATGCCATAGGTAAAAGCAGAGCTGCAGGTGCCATGATGGGTGGAAACGACGAAAGAGAACAAACTCTAAACCAGCTTCTGGCAGAGATGGACGGATTTGGAACAGATACACCTGTTATAGTTTTGGCAGCTACAAACAGACCGGAGATTTTAGACCCTGCACTGCTTAGACCGGGAAGATTTGACAGGCAGGTTTTGGTTGACAAACCTGACTTTGAAGGAAGGGTAAAGATACTAAAAGTGCATGCCAAAAATGTCAAAATGGATGATGATGTTGACCTAAAAGAGATAGCAAGACTTACAGCAGGACTTGCAGGTGCAGACCTTGCAAACATTATAAACGAAGCAGCCCTTCTTGCAGGTAGAAAAAACCAAAAAGCGGTAAAACAGCAGGATTTGTATGAGTCTGTTGAGAGAGCCATAGCGGGACTTGCGAAAAAATCAAGAAGAATAAACACAAAAGAAAAAAGGATAGTGGCCTACCATGAGAGCGGCCATGCACTTATAGCAGAAACCACAAAAGGTGCAAAAAAAGTCTCAAAAGTAAGTATAGTCCCAAGAGGCCTGGCAGCACTTGGATATACACTTAACAAACCTGAAGAAGACAAGTTTATGATGCAAAAGCACGAACTTCTTGCAGAAGTGGACACACTTCTTGGAGGAAGAGCCGCCGAAGAGATTTTCATAGGTGAAATCTCAACCGGTGCCGGAAATGATTTGGAAAGAGCCACAGACATCATAAAATCTATGGTAGAAGTTTACGGTATGAGTGAAGTAGCAGGTTTAATGGTGCTTGAAAAACCAAGAAACTCATTCTTAGGCGGTGGAGGTGCTTCACAAAGAGAATACAGTGAAAAAACAGCAGAAGCACTTGATGAGTATGTAAAAAACACTCTTGATGAGCATTATAAAAAAGTAAAAGAAAGACTTCAAGAATATAGCGGTGCTATAGAAAACATGGTAAAACTTTTATATGAAAAAGAAAACATAACAGGTGAAGAGGTAAGAGAAATCATTAAAAAATATGAAGAGGAAAACAACCTCGAATCAAAACTCGATGATGAAAAAGACAACTTGCAGGAAGAATTAAAAATAGATGCAAGCATGAGCAGTGACAAGGAATCTAAAAAGGATGAAGAATAATTTTTTAATCAAAAGATTTGGATACCCTTATATAGGGTATTCGTTTTTGGCTTTTGTTTTATTTGATATATTTGATTTTGAAATATTTGCTACTATCTCATTTATAGCTACGGTGTTTTTTATATTTATCTTCAGAGATACAAAACAGATAGAAATAAACATATCAAAAAGCGGTCTTGTCTCTCCGGTAAGCGGAACCATTACACATCTGGATGAAAATGAAGATGGTTTTTGCATAGGTATAGAATCTACCGTCCTTGACAAAGCAGACCTCAGATTTCCGTGCAGTTATGATGAGAAGTATTTGCAACATACAAAAGGAACAAGACTTCAAAAAGAATCAAAACTTTTTAAAAAACTAAACGAAAAACTTGAAGTTGTTCTAAATGTTGACAACCGCACTATAAAACTCTTGCATACGGTAAAAAATTCACCTGTTGGTATATTTTTAACTGATGATGAAAAACAGTATGGATTTATGGTAAACGGTATAACAAACATATATGTTCCAAAAGATTTCAGATACAACAACCTCTACACAGGCAAAAAACTAAAAACCGGCGAAACGATTCTCGGATACTTTACAAACAAATGAAAAAAAACAAAAAAAGCATAGCATACATCTTTCCAAACCTTTTGACATCCGCTTCTGTTTTTAGCGGAGTATACAGCATCATAAACTCTATAAACCACGAATATAAAACAGCTGCATGGCTTATATTTATAGCACTCATTTTTGACGGACTTGACGGCAGAGTGGCAAGACTTACAAACAGCTGTTCAAGATTCGGTCTTGAGTATGATTCGCTGGCAGATATAGTCTCTTTCGGTATGGCACCTGCTGTTTTGCTTTATCAGTTTGCGGCACATGACTACGGAAGAGTCGGTATAGTTGCAACAGCTTTATATGTTATCTTCGGGGCCATAAGACTTGCCAGATTTAACATAACAAGCCAGGATATAGAGCCGTCTGTTTTTATAGGTGTTCCCATACCCACAGCTGCTGTTTTTGTATCACTTCTGACACTTTTTTTTCAAAAATACAACTTTGACAACAGCGGTATAGTTTTGATCTCTGCTTCTATTGTGGTAGCACTGTTAATGGTAAGCAACATAAGATACCCCAGCTTTAAAAAACTTGACACCCAAAAACAATACAATAGAAAGATACTCATATATATAACAATGATGTTTTTGACCATATTTATATGGCCGATTGAGGGTATAGTGCTACTCTTTAGTGTATATATTTTTTACGGTCCCGTAAGAACCGTATACAATCTACTTAGAAAAAGGTAGCCTGTGTTCCTTATACATCTGATACAATTTGTCGGTATCTATGTCAAATGTAAAAAACTTTGATATAAAGTTATTTGAATTAATATATTCAAGACTTATATTGCCGCCTTGCAGATTTTTTGTTTCATAATAAAGCAGTGCCAAAACGAATCTTGTCTCATAAAACTGTTTATCTTTAAGTTTAGAAAGTTCTAATAATGCTATAGCATTTGAATGATGATTTGACGCTATAGCAGCTGTCGCACCCAAAAAAAGTGTTACACTGTCATTAACTTTTAGCTCATCTATTAGGTGGTTGTACATAACATAGGATTCTTCAAAATCTTGATTATATAAAAGTGACTGTGCAAGTGCCGCTTCCAGATCACTTATATCTTTGTCCGAACTTCTGTTTAGTTTTTGTTTTAAAATCTGCACAAGTTCGTATGTTCTACCTGTTAACAGATGAAGTTTCAAAAACATTTCTCTTGAGATTTTGGGACCGTAATAAAGGTCAAGATACGAAAATTTGCCCTCTTTTAAAAATCTGTTCATATATCTTGCATACTTTGGTTTGTTAAAATCGACATATTTTGCATCATGAAGCAAAACCTGTGGCACTATCTCATACCTGAATCTCAACGAAAGAGTATTTGCAAACTCTACGGCATCATCCATCTTATTCGTATGGTATGCCACTATATATGAGCCTATAAGCTCCAACGGCTTTTTATGTTCATTGTTTTCAGCCCAATCAAGAGCATTTATATACTTTGCATTTGCTATATCCAAAAAAGCTTTTGCCATCTTTAAATCTTTTGTATCTTCTTCATCGACCATTGAATCTTTGAGTATGGACAAAAGCTTGGTATCGGTTTTGTTTAAAACAACCGAGCACATATATGCATATACACCCGATATATAGTTTTTTGCATCCTGATGATATGAAATCAGAAAATGTTTGTATGCATTGTTAAAATCCCCGATTTGTGCATAGGTTAAACCGAGATTATAGTGCAGTATGGAGTGTTTTGGCTGAATTTTTACAAGCTGTTTTAGTATATGGTTTGCTTCTCTTATACGAAAATGGAGTGCTTTTTTTATAGCCTTTACTATCCCTTTGTTGACACTTGATGTAGATACGGACTGCTTGAGATACCTTTTTGCGGTGTCAATGCTTTCAACAAATATGGAAGCATCAGCTTTTCTCATATAGTTTATAGTTTTGTTTGCATTAAAAACCTTGTAAGGTGAAAAATAAAATATCTCCGAAAAAATCATTTTCTTGTCATTTTGAAGCGATTTTCTGAACTGAGCCTGTGCAAGAAGAGGGTTAAACAAAGACTCTTTTAGTCGAACTTTTATCGGAAAATACCCAAATATATCATCACCGTATTTTTCATACAGATTTTTGAGATTTTCAGTAGCATTTTTTATATGTCCCATTTTTATCTGACTAAAAGCAAGGCCCGCAAGTGAAAGTTTTGGGTTTATAGCCTTGTCATAGGCATCTTCAAAATTGTCTTTTGCAAGTGCAAGATCCCCTACTCTGGCATACAACAGTGCTTTTGAAAAAGAGTCGTAATGGTCATTTAAATCTTCCAAAGCCTCTATAGCCTTGTAATCATCTCCAAACATCGCATCTATTTTTGCTTTTAGATGTTTTATCTGGTATTTGTATAGTTTGTTGTCTGCTTTGTCCAAAGCCGCAAGTGCTTCAAAATAGTCTCTTTTATAAAATTTTACAAGTGCATAGTAGTAGTTGTAAAGAGGAGATTCTTTTTCATTTGGCAAAAAAGCATCTGCAAGATTTATGTAGTATCTGAAATTTTTCATATCGTTTAGATAGAGTGAGGCAACTGCGGCATTTATGGCACTTACACATACTTTCTGACCGTTTGCGATAGCTTTGTTAAAACTTTCTACGGCTTCTTTATACTGTTTTTTTTTCATTCTGGCCACACCGAGGTTGTAACTTGATATAGCTTCACTGTATTCTGCTATGTATTCATATAGTCTTAAAGCTTTGGCTTTTTGACCTGACTGATACAGATAATTTGCCTTTGCTATCATATTTTCAAGTTTGCTTGGAGTTATCTTTTTTTTACTCTTTTCTTCTATCTCGGTTACAATGTCTTCGGAGGAGGCTTTGGTTTTTGAGGGTTCTTTTTTAAAGATTATGACCAAAATTATAATGAGCAACACAAGAAAAACAAGCAGTCCCAAAACTATAAAAACTATTTTTTTGCTTTTTGGAGCATCTTCGGTTGTGCTTTCTTCCTTTTGTTCCTGCTCTTCTATGGCATCACTGTCTTCAATGATGACAATCTCTTCCTGATTTTCCTCTTTGGCCATTTAAAACCTTAAGTTTTTTGTATTATTATAGCAAAAACAATACCATTATTTGGTATAATTCGCAAAAAAATACAAAGTGGTTGCGATGATAGATTTAAAACTTCTACAAAAAGATTTTGACACCGTAAAAGAAAAACTGGAAACCAAAGGTGTATCACAGGAAATTTTGTCTGAATTGAAAAAAAGATACGAAGAACTCAAAAAAGCAAAAAGCGAATACGAGTCACTTCAGGCACTGCAAAATTCTCTCAGCAAACAGTTTGGTATATATAAAAAAGAGGGAAAAGATATAAATGAACTCAAACAAAAAGTTGATGAAAACAAGAAAAAGATAGCCAAGGCTCTTGAAAACCAAAGAGAAAAGCAAGAAGCACTTGAAAATCTGGCCATGGGGATACCAAACATCCCTGATGATGATGTTCCAGTAGGTGAAGATGAAAACGACAATGTAGAGATAAAAAAAGTTCTGACACCAAGAGAGTTTGATTTTAAACCAAAAGAACACTGGGAACTTGCAGAACAAAACGGCTGGATAGATTTTGCAAGAGGTGTAAAACTTGCTCACAGCAGATTCAGTGTCGCCTATGATATGGGAGCAAGACTGGAAAGAGCCCTTATAAACTTTATGCTTGATTTTAACAGAAAAAGAGGATACACGGAAGTAAGTGTCCCACAGCTTGTAAATGAAAGAGCATTATACGGAACTGGTCAGTTGCCAAAGTTCAAAGATGACTTATACAGAGTGGAAAATGATGATTTGTATCTGATACCTACAGCAGAAGTTCCGCTTACAAACCTTTTTCAAGACGAGATCTTAAAAGCTGAGGATTTGCCTGTAAAGATGACAGGCTATACCGCATGTTTCAGAAAAGAAGCAGGAGCGGCAGGAAGAGACACAAGAGGTATCATCAGACAACACCAGTTTCACAAGGTAGAGCTTGTGTGTATAACAAAACCTGAAGAAAGTGATGCCGTATTTGAAGATATGATAAAAACCGCTTCAGATATACTCACAGCACTTGAACTGCCACACAGACTTGTTACACTCTGCACGGGTGATCTTGGATTTTCTGCCGCAAAAACGGTTGATATAGAGGTTTGGCTTCCGGGTCAAAACTGTTACAGAGAGATAAGTTCCGTTTCAAACACAAGAGATTTTCAGGCACGAAGAGCAAAAATAAGATACAAAAACGGCAAGAAAAACGAGCTTGTCCATACACTAAACGGCTCTGCTCTTGCAGTCGGTAGAACCATGGTTGCCATTATGGAGAACTTTCAGCAAGAAGACGGAAGCATAACCATACCAAAAGCACTTCAACCTTATATGTAAGGAAGGATTTAAAAATCCTACCTTGAGAGAGCCACTCCAAACCCTACTTTGTTTACAAAATGGTTATAGTCTATGAGACTTTCTCCGTAACCGTTAAAATATTTTACATAAAAAAACAAATCTTTTGAGTTTTTTACTGGGTAAGAGTAGTTTAGTTCAAGACTGTATTTGTTGTTGAAATTGTTTCTTAATACAAGCTGTGCCAGGTGGCTTTTGTAAGGAAGTAAAAATCTTAGATATCCATGCCCCATATAATCTATAAGATCAGGATTATAGTCAAACTTGTCTTTAAGTCTGTACCACAGCTTTAGCTCAGTAAACAGCCTTCCTGTCTGTATATACATACTTGCAGAAATATAGTTCCAAGACCTTTCGCTGTTTCCGCCTCTTCCGTTAGACTGGTGAGACATACTAAGTCCAAAAACTTTTACATATTTGTTGGAAACAGGAAAAGTTATAAGAAATTCCGGATTGTAGTTTGACTCTCTAAAATATGCTGAACTGGCATATGCCTGCCAGAAAGATTTTTGTGTATATGCAAAAGAATAGTATTCATTCAATCCCAGAAAGTTTTGTGCAAAGTCATACTTGAGACTGAGCTGAAACTCTATCTCCACTTTTTGTGTGTCATGATTTCCGACATGGTTGTATTGTCCGTTATCTATCCTGTAGCTTACAGGCAAAAAATAGTTAGACTCGTATGCTTTGAAGTTATACAGAGATTTTGTGTATTGTTTTATGGTGTATGATGTATCTTTGTCAAAATATTTGTCTATGTTTTTAAGTATCTTTTCATGCTGTTTTGAAGAGAGTGTCTCCGGGTCCTCTTTTCTTTTGTTGTAAAGCCCTTTTGCCGCCATCTTATAATAATAATTTGCTTTTTTTATGTTAACTTCACAACCCTCACCGTGTTCATACATATATCCTAGTATATATGCTGCATCATAGTCTTTTTCTTCATTGTAAAGCTTTTGAAATTGTTTAAGTGCTGTTTTGTAGTTTTTTGCTTTGTAGTTGAAGTATGCATCTTCAAACAAAGAGTCTGAAGACAAAAAAGAAAAAACCAGAAGTAAAAAGAGAAAAATCTTCATCAACTGTTCAAACTGCCGCCAACCTCTATGTAAAGAAGCAGATTTGCTATAGATATAGCTCTGTTTGCTATCTTCTCACCTTTTCTTAAAGCTCTTAGCATTTTGTGAAATTTTTCAAAATTTGTAGAAGAGTTTTCAGCCTGTGCTATGAGATTTCTTTCTATCATTTCATACAAATCATCCGCTTTGTTCTCTTCTATAAGAACATCCTCATACATATCCTGAAGTTCATCCGCATCTTCAACATTAACCATCTCTATACTTATCTTCAAAGCTTTGATGGTTGAAGTCTGCATAGGGATTGCATACTCGTTTATGGTCTCCAAATCAAGATCATCACATATATCATTGAAACCTCTGATAAAATTTCTTGTATTTGAGTATGCTCTTTGGATCTCATGAACTATCTTCAAATATGCCACAACTCTTCTCAAATCTCTGGCTTCAGGTGAGTAAAGTGCAAGTATTTTTATGATTTCATTGTCTATATCGTTGGTTTTGTTGGAAATGTTTTTAAGATATTTTTTTGCATCTTCAAACTTCGTCTTGTCACACTGTTTTAAACTTTCAAGGATAACTTCGTTCGCCTCAACCAGATTTTTGCCAAGAGTATATATACTCTCTTTTACATTGTCCAAACTTTCTCTAAATGTAGGTAACATAATCTCTCCTATCCGAATCTACCGGTTATATAATCTTCTGTCTGTTTCTCTTTAGGATTTAGGAATATAACTTCGGTTTTGTCATACTCTATCAAATCTCCCATATACATAAATGCCGTAAAATCACTTATACGGCTTGCCTGTTGCATATTGTGTGTAACTATGGCTATAGAGACATCTTTTCTTAGCTCAACTATAAGCTCCTCTATAGCTCCGGTTGAGATTGGATCAAGTGCACTTGTCGGTTCGTCAAACAAAAGCACTTCAGGTTTAACAGCAACAGCTCTTGCGATGCAGAGTCTTTGTTGCTGACCGCCTGAGAGTCCGCCGGCAGGTTTGTTAAGTCTGTCGCTTACTTCATTCCAGAGTGCTGCACCTTTTAGTGCCTCTTCAACCCTGTTTTCAACCTCTGTTTTGTTTTTTATGCCTGCTATTTTAAGCCCGTATGCGACATTGTCAAATATACTCATAGGGAAAGGGGTGGGCTTTTGAAAAATCATACCCACTTTTTGTCTTAGTTTTATAAATTCGTTCTCTTTTTTTATCTCCAAAATATTTTCATACTTATTTGTTTCAAAATCCAAAAGTTCTATAACACCTTCATATTTGTTTCCCGGATACAAGTCATGAATCCTGTTTAATGAACGAAGAAGTGTTGACTTTCCGCAACCACTTGGTCCTATAAGAGCCGTTATCTTGTTTTTCAAAATAGGCAGGTTTATATTTCTGATAGAAGGTTTGTCAACTCCTGCATATGTAAATGAAAAGTTTTTTATATTCATTACAGGCATATACTATCCTTACTTTTTGTTTCTTGTTATGTATCTTCCGGTTAAATTAATGAGCAACACCATTATAGTCAAAATAAATGAAGCAGACCATGCCAAATCTCTTGCACTCTCTTCAGGCTCATTTGCAAGTGAGTATATACTTACCGTCATTGACGGAAAAGAACTTGTCAAATCCAAAGTAAAATAGTTACTTGTCTCACTTGTAAAAAGTAAAGGTGCGGTCTCACCCACAATCCTTGCAAAAGAGAGCAAAATACCTGTCATTATACCGACTTTTGCAGCACGAATAACTATGTTAAAAATTACTTTATACTTACTGGCTCCAAGAGCTATACCGGCTTCTCTTAGCTCTTTTGGAACAAGGCTAAGCATAGAGTCTGTTGTGTTTATAACTATAGGTATCATCATGATAGCAAGTGCAAATGCCCCGGCAAATCCGCTAGGCCCTCCAAAAGGTTTTACAAGCAGTGCAAAAACAAAAGCACCTATGACTATACTTGGAGCACTCATCATAATGTCACTTAAATCTCTTATAAATTCTGCATATTTACTGCCCTGGCCATATTCTCTTATGTAAATTCCAGCCACAATACCAAGAGGGATACCTACAAAAGAAGCAAGCCCTGCAAGTATAAGCTGGCCTACTATAAGGTTTCTAAGACCGTTGTCCACAAGGTCTTTTATAAAAAGTGAAGCACTCATGGCACTTGCACCTTTTATAGCAAGTGTAACCAAAATCCATCCCAAAAACGCAAGCCCTATAAGTGCTGACACAAGTGAGAGAGCAAGGATGATTTTATTTAAGAGAAGCCTCATCCTTTATTCCTTTTTAGAAAATAAAATTTAGCAAAACTTATAATTCCAAATGACAATACAAAAAGAATAAGCCCCAGATAAAACAATGCACTCTCTCCAAGTCCGGCCGCTTCACCAAAGTTTACAGCCATTGCTACGGGGATTGAGATAGTAGGATCGGTTATCTTTTCAGGCAGATTATACACAGCACCTATCAAAAATGCAACCGCCATAGTCTCACCCAAAGCTCTTCCGAGTGAAAGTATGATTGAGCCGATAATTCCGACTTTTGAATAAGGAAAAATCACATCTTTTATAACTTCAAACTTGGTTGCGCCCAAAGCATAGGCTGACTCTTTTAAGATATCCGGTGTGGTTTTCATACTGTCTCTTGTAATTGCCGCCATAAAAGGAAGTATCATTATACCCAAAACCAAGCCTGCAGTAAGAAGTGAAACCTGATATCCTCCAAAGGTCTCTGATATGATAGGTGCAAAGTAAAAAAGTCCCCACATACCAAATATTATACTAGGGATTGCCGCCAAAAGCTCTATGGCAATTCCAACCGGTATAGATATTTTTTTAGGTGCCATTTCAGCCAAAAATATGGCTATACCCATAGCTATAGGAACTGCAAAAACCATAGCTATAACAGTTGAGAGTATAGTTCCGACTATAGGAACAAGTCCGCCATAAACCGTTTTTGTGGCAACCTCATCATCCAGATCCTCATCATCACCCATCAAGTCTTCATCTTCAGCCAACAAATCATCATCGCTGTCACTGACACTATTTTGGGTGGTATCTTCTTTTAGTGTATCTGTTTGTTTTTCTTTTTCATTTGACTGGTTTAACGGAACTTCGGTGTTCCATCTTGCATCTGTTATAAAACCAAAACCAAACTCATCAATTGCCGGTTTTGCAGATATAAACAGTGTTGTAAATATACCTATAAGGATTATAAAAACAAGTGAAGCACTAAGAAGTGAGAGTTTTTGAAAAATCTTTTCCATCAAATTTACAATCCATAAATTTTTGCAAAATTATACTCTAAAAAAACTAAATTTCTCTTGACCATACAAGAAAAATCAACCATCTATAACCAAATCCAAAATCTGTAATGTATCATATCTGTGAGAAACAGATAACATTCCAAAAACTTTTACCGTTTCCAAAATTATAAATGCATTACTTTTGTCAAATTTAAAATATGCAAACTCCTTTGTTTCAGCAGTCCTGCCAATTAATATTTTATCACTTATTAGTTCAGTTATCGGAAAACAAAAATAAAGCATAGGTTGAACTCCAACTGCTCTTTGC
>WFOM01000253.1 GCA_015488075.1 Helicobacteraceae bacterium
GGGGTTGAGAACTATTTTTGCAAGATTATAGGTGCCGACAAGGTTCCTCCAAAACCTGATCCTTCCATTTTGTTTGAGATTTTTGATGCATGTGGATTTGACAGAAAAAAAGATACGGCATATATGGTTGGAGACAATCCAAAAGATATAGAAGTTGCTAAAAATGCAGGTATAGAGGCTATATACTCTACTTGGGGATTTAAAAGCGATTTTTCATACTCAGTTACGGCTAATGCTCCAAAAGATATTTTGAAAATAGTTTTATAATATGATACAATAATCAAACCAAAAATAAGGTTTGATTATGTTTGGAAAATATATACTTTTATCTTATGTTGTTATGGCTTTGATTTTTTTAAGGCAGATAAGTATCTTTAAAAAGCCAAATAAGATAAACTATGCTCCGTTTGTAATTGGAATCGGTAGTATAGCAAGTGTAGTTCATTTTATAATATCTACAAAACCGGTTGAAGTGGCACTCAAAGAGTCTCTTGTTCCGCTTCTCATAGCACTTTTGCTGTTTATAGTTATGAATATGCTACATCAGATTCAAGTTGCCCAAAACGAAAGACAAAAGCTTGAGTTTTTTGACTCTTTTATAGATCAATTGAAGGAGCTTAAAACTCTAAATAAAAATATATCTGATGAGATGGTAAAGTATGTTGCAAACGAAAGAGAACTTCAACAAGAGATTCAAGCAAAATTTGCAAAAGATTTAGAAACACTGACAACTTTATTAGAAAATCAGCATAAATTTATGGATATGTTTGAAGAGATGAAAAGATGGTACACTGAGATAACCGAAGCATTTGTGAATTTTACAGAGATAAAGTTGCCTGAGATTGATTCTATCATACATAAACATATAGATTATCTGAGGATTTCCGAGGCTGAACATTTTAATAAACTGCAACAAATCTTGGAGAAATATTTTGGACACAAACAAACCATACTTGAAGACATAGAAGAGTTGAAAAAATCTTTTTCGGCTTTGTCAAACATTCCAGATACCGTTTCCAAAGAGAGTATCATACTTCTTTCCAAACATCTAAACAAATTTTTTGACGGTTTTAAAAACGAACTGATGCTTCTTACAAATCAGGCTGACGGTATGAAGACTATCATAAGCGAAAGTGAAAACAGGATCTACCATATAAAAGAGCAGAGTTTTGAAGTGGAAAACAACCTTGATACCATAACAAAAGAGATAGACAATATAAACAGCTTTTATGAGTCTGTCAAAAAGATAACATCATCATACAATGAGCTTTTTGAAAAGATATCGGAATTCAAAAAAGAGTTTGAAACATCCATATACAGGCTAAACTCAATAACACAGGAGTTTAAAGATGATGAGAAAGAGTATATAGATGAGTTAAACAAAAAAGTGGAACTATTGGCAAAAAACATAGAAGAGAAGATAGAGATCTCCCTTGAAGAACTTAGAAAACACTACCATATAACCCATGAAGAGATAACAGACAGTGTAAAAGTTCTGGCAAAAAAAGCCCAGATGCAAAAAGGGTATGATACTACTCTTTAGTAACTATATAGAGATTTTCAAGATTTAGCTGTTTTAGGGCATTCATAACTGTTACAAAGTCTTGAAATCTGGAGTTTTTGTCGCTTCTTAGGATGACTGTGTCTTTTTTTGATATGGTTGATAGCTTTTGTTTCAGGTTTTCTTTTGAGAGTTTTTCTTTTTCTAGATAGATGTTACCCTGTTTGTCAATGTATATGGTTACTTCTTTTTTCTTTTCCTCTTTTTTTTGTGTTTTTTTTGCCTGTGGAAGGTCTACCGGGATTATACCCTGTTTTATAAATGTAGCGGTTGTCAAAACCATCACAAGCAAAACAAGCATTATGTCGATAAACGGTATAACATTTATCTCATCAAATTTTTTTCTTTGTTTTTTACATTTAGCCATTTGTTGACTCTGTCATGATGTCGTATTTGGTTAGTATTTTTTCAATTTTTCTGTTTAAAACATTATAAAAAACTATAGCAGGGATAGCAACTATAAGTCCCATGGCAGTTGCTTTTAGTGCCATTGCAAGACCTGTCATGATTTTTTTTGCATCAACAGCACCTATATCACCTAAAGTATAAAATGTTATCATAATCCCAAGCACAGTTCCCAAAAGTCCTATGTATGGAGCATTTGAAGCTATGGTTGCTATAACATTTACATTGTTTGTAAGCTCTATCTCAAGCTCATCTCTGTGGGTGTATTTTTCTATATCTACCGTTTTGTAAAACATCATTCTTTCTATAAAAAGCCACAGTGTAACTATACTAAGCAACACTAAAACACCTATAACACCATAGTCAACAACATCTTTTGCTATCTCAGTCCAACCCAATTCGTATCCTTAAAGTATATAATTGTAAATGAAATTTTAGCATTATAATGTTACATTAGTATAAAGATTAATATTCTTTCATAGTTTATATTTTTTTTGAGTCAATTCAAGTTTTATAACGGTTCCATAATCTTTTTTGGAATTTATAGTAAGTTTTATACCGTTTTCATCACAAAACTCTTTTACCAGACTAAGACCCACACCAAAACCGTCACTTCTGCTGTCTTCCTGATAGTATCTGTCAAAAATCTTTACAAGTTCAACTTCATCTATACCGACTCCATTGTCTTTTATCTCCAGCACACAATTTTCTAAAATTATATCTATCACAGGATTCTTGGAGTATTTGATGGAGTTTTGCAAGATATTGTCTATGGTTTTGCCAAATCCGGTTTTGTCACTGTAAATTTGACATTTTTCCAGTTTTAGACTGAAAGAAACATTTGGAAAGATATTTTTAAAAAAATCGACCCTTTCTTTTATAATGTCACTTACTTCAAACTGCTCTTTTTGCACCTGTTTTGTTTGTGTTTTGATGATATAGTCAAGTTCGTTGTATCTTTGTTTTAGCATATCAAGAGCAGTATATATCCTTTTGAGTCTTTTTTTTGATTTTTCATCATCAAGCTCTTTTGCTATCATCGAAAGATTTGTCTGTATGGTTGCTATGGGAAGATTTAGTTCATGCAGAGTCTGTGTTGAGATGTTTTTTAGATTGTTTGTATATTTTTTAAGAGGATCAAGTGAGAGTTTAGAGATTATAAAAGCAGAGATGATGATAACTATGTAAACTATGCTAACAACCATAAAAGCATCAAGCAGAGTTTTAGTAAGTAGAAGATAAAAAAGTGAAACTATTGAGAGTGTAGATATGA
>WFOM01000254.1 GCA_015488075.1 Helicobacteraceae bacterium
TCACAAGGAAGAGTTCAGGCTTGCCGTATCTTCGCAAACTACCCATCCGAAGATAGTGGAGATACTTCTTGATGAGAGTATAAAGGTGATAGACTCGAAAGAGGATTTAAAAGATGAACTCAAACTTTTTCTTATAAAACACTATGAAAACAGACTAAAAAGGATAAATACAAAAAAAGATATCCCTTTTAAAGAGAAATCTTTTTATATTAGAAAAATTCGTGATAAAATATTGATGCTTAAAAAAGGTGAACTGGTAAGTTATGAATAAAACAACAAAGTGCTTCAGATGGAAATAGGTTTTTTAGTAAAAACAGGTGCGGCTCTTATGATATCGCTTTTTTTGTTGATACTTTTTGTTTTGGTTCCAAAAAATTCGAAAAAAAAGCCAAAACAAAAAAAAGAGAAAAAGGAAGAGCAAAAGATAGAGATAAGTTATGATGATTTTAGTTTTGATGATTTAAGAGCACTTGTTAGAAACAGAAAAATATCAAACGAGGATTTGTCAAAAGTTGTTGATGCCATACTGAAAAACTATTCACATATACCAAACAAGATGGGTATAAGAAAACATCCCGATTTTGACAAATATGTTGACTTTATCGTTCATCTGGTCCGCCATCCAAACACTTCTAAGGAACTTATTTTAAAAGTTGACAAAGAGTTAAGAAGAATCAACCCCTCATACGAAAAAGAGCTAAACGATGCTCTTTCCATGGCTTTGAAATCGTTAGGTGTCTAATATATCCTCATAGCTATATGTTTTAAGGTCAAGGTATATTTTTTTACCATCAATCGTAAATCTTTTGTCTTTTTTCAGGTTTTTTAGTATATGTTTTTTTATCTTTTTGTATTTTTTTTCAGAGACCTTGTTTTTAAGCAGAAATTTTTTGAGGGTGATTATCTCTTTTTTCTCCTCTATCTCAACATCTATATGCTCATCTTTATCTTTTCCCTGAAGTGCAAGCATAAACTTTGAACTGATTGAGTTTAGTATAGATTTTAACTGTTCGTCTTTTTCTTTGTATATCTGCTCTATTCTTTTTCTTTCTTCTACAAGAAGTTTTTCTTTTTCTTCTCTTAGTGTTTTTGTCTCACCTTCAAGTTTTGAAACCTTTTCTTTGAGTTCTTGTATCTCCTGATGTAAAAACTCGTTATACTGTCTTTCAATCGCACTTACTGTTTTTAACGATGTTTTTTTTGTCTTGTTTTTTGTATCCACCAAAACAAACTTTTTGCCGTTTTCTATAACAACTTCAAGCGAGCCTCTTCTTATACGGTTGTGTATGGCTTCTTTTGATACACCAAAAAATTTAGCCGCTTCATCTATAGCCATCTTTTTCATAACAAACCTTTTGTGTTTTGGAACTTTTGTTATTATAACATAAAATTTAGGTTTGTTTGATATAATTCCAGATCTGTTACCCTAAAGGGGCAGGTGAGAGAGTGGTTGAATCTGCTCGCCTGGAACGCGAGTGTAGGTTAAAAGCCTACCGCGGGTTCGAATCCCGCCCTGCCCACCATAATTTTGGAACATTTTTGGCTTGTATTCTGCTATAGTTTGCTTCAAGGATAATTATGTTTAATGATAAAACAGTTTTGGTTACAGGCGGAACAGGCAGTTTTGGAAAACAGTTTATAAAAACCCTTCTTAAAAGATACTCTCCCAAAAAAATCATAGTTTACTCAAGAGATGAGCTAAAACAGTTTGAGATGTCTCAAAAATACAATCAAAAATGTATGAGATATTTTATAGGTGATGTCAGAGACAGAATTAGACTTGAAAAAGCTATGGAGGGTGTTGACTATGTTGTCCATGCTGCAGCACTGAAACAGGTGCCTATAGCAGAGTATAATCCTATGGAGTGTATAAAAACAAATATAATGGGTGCACAAAATGTTATAGATGCATCTATAAAATGCGGTATAAAAAAAGTTATAGCCCTCTCAACCGACAAAGCCGCAAATCCCATCAATCTATACGGTGCAAGCAAGCTGGCAAGCGACAAACTTTTTGTTGCCGCAAACAACTTAGCAGGTAATAGAGATATAAAGTTTAGTGTTGTAAGATACGGCAATGTATTGGGAAGTCGCGGAAGTGTTGTTCCTTTTTTTAAAAAACTGATAGCAGATGGGGTTAAAGAGCTTCCTATAACTGATGAGAGGATGACAAGATTTTGGATAACACTTCAAGAGGGTGTTGATTTTGTTATAAAAAACTTTTCAAGGATGCAAGGAGGCGAGATTTTTGTTCCTAAAATTCCTTCTATGAAGATAGTAGATATGGCAAAAGCTCTGGCACCGAATCTGCCTCACAAGATTATAGGGCTAAGACCCGGAGAAAAGCTTCATGAAGTTATGTGTCCAAAAGATGACAGCCATTTGACTCTGGAGTTTGAAGACCATTTTGTCATACAGCCAAGCATCAGATTTACAAGTCCGGTTGATTTTACCAAAAATTCTCTGGGAGAAACGGGAAAACCCGTGGAGATAGGTTTTGAATACAGTTCGATAAACAACACTATATGGCTAAGCGAAGACGAGCTGTTAAAAAAGATAAAACAAACAGAGGGAAATGAGTGATACCATACTCTACACAGCTTATAGAAGATGATGATATAGATGCTGTTGCAGATGTTTTAAGAAGTTCTCACCTCACACAGGGAGAGTATGTAGAAAAACTTGAAGATGAGATTTGTAACTATGTGGGTGTAAAAAACAGTGTTTTATTTAATTCCGGAACATCTGCTTTGTTTGCTCTTTACAGCTCTTTGGGTATAAAAGAGGGTGATGAGATAATCACAACTCCCATAAGCTTTGTAGCCACTTCAAATATGTTTGTAGCACTTGGAGCAAAACCTGTTTGGTGTGATGTAAAGCTTGACGGAAACATAGATGAAAACAGAGTTGAAAAACTTATAAACTCAAAAACAAAAGCTATAGTGGCAGTTGATTTTGCAGGTAAGCCCGTAAATCATGAAAAACTAAAAGATATGGCAAAAAAATATAATCTTTTGTATATAGATGATGCCTGCCATGCTTTTGGAAGTGAGATAGAAGGTAAAAAAATCGGAAGTTTTGCCGATGCAACCGTGTTTAGTTTTCATGCAATCAAACCTTTTACTACAGGTGAGGGCGGGTGTGTGGTGACAGATGATGAAGAACTTGCAGAAAAATTAAAACTATTTAGAAGTCACGGTATAGTAAAAAAAAGTTTTTACAATGCCGATATGATAAGCATGGGGCATAACTTCAGACTTACAGAGATAGCAGCAGCACTTGGACTTTCCCAGATAAAAAAAGTAGATAGATTTATAGCAAAAAGAGAAGAGATAGCTTCATACTACGATGAAAGGTTTAAAAATCACAAACTTTTTTTAACCCAGAAGATAGAAAATAACCAAAAAAGTTCAAGACATTTGTATCCTGTTGTTTTAAATCCGGAACTTCACTGCCCGAAAGATGACATTATAAACGAACTGCACAACAAAGGACTGGGTGTTCAGGTGCACTACAAACCGATTTATCAAAACAGCTATTACAAACAAAAGTTTGGTGAGTTCAGCCTTGCTGTTGCCAATGATTTTTACAAAAGTGAGATAAGCATTCCCTGTCATCAGAAGATGAGTATGGAAGATGCTGAATTTGTTGCCGATACTTTTTTGGAAGTTATAGAAAAATACTCTTACAGAGGATGTAGCTTTTGACAAAAAATATATGTATAATACCGGCAAGAGGCGGAAGTAAAAGAATTCCCAAAAAAAATATAAAAGATTTCTGCGGAAAACCTCTTATAGCCTACTCTATAGAGACGGCAATAAAAAGTGGACTTTTTGACAAGGTTCTGGTTTCAACAGACAGCAAAGAGATAGCAGAAGTTGCCAAAAGATACGGTGCTGAAGTTCAAATAAGACCAAAAGAGCTTGCAGATGATTATACCGGGACATTTGATGTTATAGATTATGTTTTAAAAACTTTAAAACAGCAGGGGCTTGAATATAATTATGTATGCACCATATATGCTACTGCACCGTTTTTACAGGTAAAATACCTGAAAGAAGGGTATGAAAAACTTAAAAACTCAGATGCCTGCAGAAGTTTCAGTGTTACAACTATGCCTTTTCCGATTCAAAGAACATTTAAGATAACAAAAGAAGGCAGATGCGAGATGTTCTGGCCTGAAAATTTCACTAAAAGAAGTCAGGATTTGGAAGAAGCTTATCAGGATGCGGGACAGTTTTACTGGCAGAAAAACGGCTGTGAAAGTGATGATGTTTTTTTCGGTAAAGATTCCATACCTATAGTTTTGCCAAGACATTTTGTGCAAGATATAGATACTATGGAAGATTTTGTCAGAGCCGAATATATGTATAAGTCTTTGTTTAAAGACCGGTTTGATATATGGAATGAAGTTAAGAGAAAAGCACATAATAAAAATACAGTTGTGGGATTTAAAGAAAGGGAGATTTTTTGGCTTAGACCAGGTCAAAATATAGGTAGCGAAGAGTATGGTAAAGGCAATGAATTTCAAAGACCTGTTTTGATTATAAGAAGATTAACCAAGGATATTTTTGTAGGCATTCCTCTTTCTTCAAAACAAAAAGATGACAATGATTATTTTCACACTATTGTATATGAAACAAAAAAAGGGCTAATCAAAAATACTGCAATGTTAC
>WFOM01000255.1 GCA_015488075.1 Helicobacteraceae bacterium
AATACACTAAGATTGTATTTTAGAAGATAAGGCTGTATATCTCTTACAAAAGGAAAATTGTTTATATATATGGCAAACTTTATAAGTCCGAAGTTTGCATATTTGTTAAGCCTGTACATTTTTCTTTCAAGAAGATTGGAGTATTTTATAATGTCGCTACTTATGTTTATAATGGCATAATATTCTCTTATCCTCTGTTGTAAAACTTTTACAACATTCGAATCAGGTTTAAGGCTTAGATACTGGTCGTAATTGCTTCTTTTTGTTATGTTGTTTATCTTGTTTTGACTTTCTTCAAATATTTTTTTGGCTTTTTCTTCAAATTTGTAAAAAGTATCTTCATCAAGTGAAATGAGCAGTTTTTTTAGAGTTTGGTAATGCTGGTAGATTATTTTCAAAGATTTTATGAGGACTTCATCTCTTACTACCGCATATTTGTTACCTCTTCTTCTGTTTACTTTTATAAGTCTTTGTAACTGATAGATTTTTGATAGTATTTTTTTCTGCTTGTTTGAATCGTTTAAGATATTGTGTTTGTTTATGAGAATATTTTCTATTTCATAGTTGTAAATTTCGTTTTGCTTGTCTATAATCTTTTCTGCTTCTTCTTCTGTTATATTGTCGTCATTTAGTTTTTCATATAGTTTTATTTGTGTTTGTATAAACTGTGGATATATGCTGTTTGCATATACAGATATACTTATAAAAACCACAAATAAAATTCTAAACATTATATACCTTCATTTATCATAGCATCTGCTATCCTTTTGAAACTCGCTATGTTTGCACCGTCAATGTAGTTTCCTTCCACACCGTATTCTTTTGCGGTAAGAGCCACTCTTTTGCAAATCTGTCTCATTGTTGTTTTTAACATTTCATCAACTTTTTCATAATTCCATCTGCTCATGGAAGCATTTTGGCTCATCTCAAATTCACTTACAGCCACACCGCCTGCATTTGCCGCTTTTGCAGGTGCAAAACATACACCGTGAGACAAAAACAGATCGATAGCTTCCGGAGTGCATGGCATATTTGCACCTTCACTGACAAATACGACACCGTTTTCTATAAGGTTTGTGGCATCTACATCTGTAAGTTCATTTTGTGTAGCACACGGAAATGCACCGTAGCATGGAAACTCCCATACGGCATGACCGTCTTCTGGATATTCGCTTACAGGTATGTATTTTGATTCAGGATGATACTTGGCATACTCTTCAAGTGAACCTCTTTTTACCTCTTTTATCTTTTTAAGAAGTTCAAGATCAACTCCTCGTTTGTCGTATATGGTTCCTTTTGAGTCACTGCATGTAACTACTATAGCACCGATTGCCTGTAACTTTTCTATAGTATGAAGTGCCACATTTCCGGCACCGCTTACACAGCATACTTTGTCTTTTAAAGGCTCTTTTCCTTCAAGTTCAAGCATCGCCTCTGTAAAATAAACCACTCCATACCCAGTAGCTTCAGGACGAAGCAGTGAACCCCCGAACATATAAGGTTTTCCGGTTAAAACACCTTCGTATCTTGATGTTATTTTTTTGTATTCTCCGTAAAGATAGCCTATCTCTCTGCTTCCAACACCTATATCACCTGCAGGAACATCTATACGAGGACCTATATATTTGTGAAGTTCAGTCATAAATGCACTACAAAACTTCATAACCTCAAAGTCGCTTTTTCCTTTTGGGTCAAAGTCGCTTCCACCTTTTGCCCCTCCCATATTTAGACCTGTTAGTGCATTTTTAAAAATCTGCTCAAATCCCAGAAATTTTAAAACACCTTCATTTACGGTAGGATGAAATCTAAGGCCACCTTTGTAAGGTCCCAAAGCATTGTTAAACTGGACTCTAAAACCGTTGTTGACCTCTATCTCGTTTTTGTCATTAAACCACTGAACTTTAAACTTTATTATTCTGTCCGGGACTATAAGTCTATCAAGTATGGCATATCTTCTGTATCTGTCATCCGACTCCAAAAGAGGTTTTATGGAGTGTATGACTTCCTCCATAGCCTGATAAAATATAAAATCTTCTTCACACTGTCTTTTTTCAAATCTTTTTATTTCCTGTTCAACCAAACCCATATAAAACCTTAGTATATTAATTTGTTTTTTTAAAATTATATCATACATTTTTATTTTGTTTTTTTATTTTTTATGATACTATATTTGATATAGAAGTGACGAAAGGGTGTGTTATGTTTAAAAGCCTCAGTATAAAAAAGAAAATGACATATTTTATAGGAATGGTAGCAGCTTCCATCATAGGTGCGGCTATGTTTGTATTTTTTACACTGAACTATATTGACTCTGATTACAAAGAGCTTGAAAAGAAGAGTATAAAGTCAGCTATACTTACTCTTGATATAGAAAAAAGTCTTAATTACATAAGCCGGACAAACAGAGATATAATGCTTGGTGGAAATTATGAAAAAGATATACAAAAGATAGAAAAAAATTTAAAGGTTATAGATGATAATTTCAAAATACTAGATATCGTTACAAATGATGATCCTGATTTAGATCTTTATAAAAAAGCCAAAAAATCTGCTATTGCCTTTGCACATGAATCATATAACTATATAAAATCACTTTCAAAAGATGATATAAAAAACAATAAAGAAAAGATTTATGAAGGGTATCATCACAAACTTTCGCCGCTTGCAGCAGAGTCAAGAAAATATTTTAAAAAATATGTCCAAAACAAACAAAAAGAGCTAAATGAAGATACATTAAGTTTGTCTTGGCATATATCTTTGGGTCAAGACTAGTTTAGCATAAAAATATGCTAAACTAAGTCCTATGAAATCGATAAAAAACAAGTATGTAAAACAAGCTCATATTTCAGAGGGAAAATTTAAAAAGATTTTGAAATGTTTTTGTGCTGATTTGACAGCAGTGCAAACAGCTACAATTACAAATATAAATCGTAATACAGTAAATAAATATTACAATAAATTTAGAGAAATAATAGTTTATTTATGCAACTTAGAATCTCCTTTTAAAGGAGAGATTGAAGTAGATGAATCATATTTTGGAGCAAAAAGAATTAAAGGAAAAAGAGGACGGGGAGCTAAAGGTAAAACAATAGTATTTGGACTTTTAAAAAGAAATGGTAAAGTTTATACAGAGATAGTTCCTGATGCACAAAAAGAGACTTTGCAAGCTATTATTAGAGGTAAAGTCAGTATTGAAAGTATTATATACTCTGATAAATGGAGAGGTTATAATGGTTTAGTAGATGTAGGTTATAATAAACATTTTAGAGTTAATCATAGTCAAAATGAGTTTGCAGTAGGGAAAAATCATATTAATGGTATTGAATCTTTTTGGAGTTATGCTAAAATTAGATTAGTTAAATTTAAAGGATTACCTAAAGACAAATTTAACTTACACCTAAAGGAATGTGAATTTAGATTTAATTACAGGAATGATAATATGTATAGAATCCTACTAAAAAACTTTAGAAAGAAACCTCTAAACTAGTCTTGACCCTATCTTTTTTCAAATACTTTGTTATAGTTCTTGGTATAGTTGTCACTTTTGTTATGATTCTTTTGGCTGTTATCATTCAAAAATCTATAGTTAACGGCATAGACAAGTTCACATCATTGATAGCTGAAGCTTCAGAGGGTAATTTTGAACATAAAAACGATATAGAACACAATAAAAACACTGAACTTGGTATAATGGGAATATCATTGTTTAAGTTCGTCAGCAATACCGAATATATGATTACTCAGATAAATCAGGCAATAACAAGTGCTTCAAAAGGTGATTTTTCAAAAAAAATAAAAGTCGGAGAAACAGGCGGTTCATTCAGAGATGCATTGGTAAGTGTGTCAAAAGTTATAGATGTAATGGAAGAGGAGCATAAAAAAGCAAAAAGAGAGATATTCAATGCAAAACTTTCTCAAAAATCTATTTCTGTTACAGAATCTCTTACAACCATACAAAACAATTTACAGGAGAATGTAAATTCACTTAAAGAAGTTACAAAAAGCACAAAAGAGGCTTCAGAACTTGCAGACAACTCAAGGGTAAATATAACAAACATAGTAGAACAACTACAAAGCCTTACAGAACAGGTAAATACAAACAATGAAAGCATAGCAAATCTTACAAATCAGATGAATGAGATATCATCTGTAATAGATTTGATAACAGATATAGCAGACCAGACAAATCTGTTGGCACTAAATGCCGCTATAGAAGCTGCAAGAGCAGGAGAACACGGAAGAGGCTTTGCGGTGGTTGCAGATGAGGTCAGAAAGCTTGCTGAGAGAACACATAAAGCCACAGGCGAGATATCTGTATCTATAAAATCGCTTCAGCAAGAGATGAACGATATCAACAGTTCATCAGATGTTATAAAAGATATAGTTGATGAGAGTGCACAAAAGATATCAGAGTTTGAAGATCTGCTTGTAAAATTGAGCAATGACTCAAAAGAGATAGTCTCATCATCTTATCATATGGAAAACTCTACATTTATTATACTTGCCAAGATAGATCATATTTTATACAAAGCAAGAGCATATAACTCACTTATAACTCTTCAAAAACTTCTGCCTGCTGTTCCTCCAACAGAGTGTAGACTCGGAAAATGGTATGGAAGTGAAGGCAAAAAAAGATTTGGACATACATCAGCTTTTGTAAGTATGGAAGCACCTCATGCTATTGTCCACAAAAATGCAAATGCAAATCTAAAATACCTTGATTCAAACAATCCTGTTGATGAGATAATTAAAGATAGTGATGAGATTATCAAACATTTTGAAGAGATGGAAGAAGCATCTTCTAAATTGTTTGTTTTGCTTGAAGATATGCTTGAAGAAGCAAACAAAGACTAATCAAAGTTTTTATACTTTGGCTTTTTGTATTTTTTGAAGTTGACACTTTTTTCGTATTGGTTTATACTATATAGTATTTTGCTTTTTTCCTCTTCTATATTTTTAACATTTATCATATCTTCAACCAGTTTTTCCAAAAGTTTGTATTCACTTTTGTAGAGTTCTGTTTTTTGTGTTTTTTCAAGTAGTCTGGAGAGATTTTGTATCTTTTTTTCGTATGATTCCTGTGTAATGTTTTCAGACTTTATCAGATATGTTTCTATAGATTTGTAAAATCTCTGAAGAACTGAAATATATCTGTTTCGTTTTGACTGAATCGACTTTTTATTCAAATAAACCTCTATATACAGTTACCGTTTTTGTCCAAAATACATGCATAGCCTGTAATCGGTTGTATTCTTATGGTCACAGACTCTTTAGCTGTTTTAATAATAAAATCACATGGTTGTTTTAACAAACCGTCAAGTGGAGATGCCCATGCCGAACTGTTACCTATATGAGGTCTTCCAAGGTAATCAAATGCTATTCTTTTTGCACCTCCGCAGTTTGAGGTGTTAACATCTGTTATATGATACGAATATCCCAAATTCATTTTTTTTGTTACTCTTGAATCTGTTTGAAAATTTAATACACCGCTATAGCCTCCACTCATAAGTTTTGAGCTGTCTTGGGGATTTTTTGCAAGTTCTGATATGCCTGGATTTCCTGAATATGAAGGTGAATCTGAAAATATACTATATGCTATATATCCTCCAGTATCTGCAGAAGTGCCAAAAAGTAGTTGCCAGTAACCTTTATACCACTGATTGTCTGATGGATTATATTTGTCATCTATCAATGCTAAATGTTGGGTATATCTTATATCTGAAAGAAGCTGGATTGCGGCAAGTCTTGCATCATCTCTTGTAAAATTTGGCATTAGAAGTGCAGATAGAATTCCTACTATAACTATGACAAATACTATTTCCATCATTGTAAAAGCTTTTTTCATGATAATACCTGTTAAGAAGAATTTATATTTGAAGTATTATAACAGAATTTTTTGTAGATTATTTTTAAAAAGGAAGTTTAATTAAAAAAGTAAGAGAAGAGATTAAATCTCTTCTGCTTTGCTAACATCATAAAGGATGTCATCAAACGGATGTCTATACATAGGCATAGCAAGTCTTTTCTCATCAAGTATATGGCCTATAAATCCTATGGTTCTTCCAAGTATAAAGAATGAGTTTAACGTTCCGCTTTCTATAAATTCATCTATTTGTTCTTCAGAGTATCCGAGTGCTCTCCACATATCTACCATCAAGATACCTATAGTTCCGTCAACATTTAGGATAAGGTTCTCTTTTTTGCTTGTAGTTAACTGCTCAACCGTTAAAGCATAGTCAAGTAACGGAGTTGACGGGAAATACTCTTTTGCAAAATTTTTAAGACCTTCAACCCTTTTGTCAGGATTTTTAAGAGATTTGATTCTGTGGCCTATACCGGGGATAGGAATACCCTGTTTTTTCATATAGCTTAAAAACTCTGCAGGAGTCATGTTGTTGTCGTATGCATATTTGAAATATTTTGCAGCACCATCTATTGCACCGCCAAATCTCGGACCTATCGTTAAAAGTCCGGTTACAAGTGCTTCGACAACACTTTTTCCGGCTCTTGCAGTTACTTTTGCATTATGTGCACCTGAAACGGCAGGACCATGGTCGGCAACAGTTTTTATAACTGTTTCTATAAAATCAACAGACCATCTTGGGTATACTTTTTTGAACCAAAGAAGTGAAACAACATCACCTATGGTTTTGCCTGTATCAGGAGTTGCAACAGAGCTTATAGGGAAACCTGCATAAGTTGCTTCTTCACCTCTGTCATCAGAGATTGTGCACACAAAGTTTTTGGCTCTTCTTATTTTTGGTATAGTGTTTATTTCAGGTTCGGCTATCTCACCTATAACACCTTCATTTTTTAGTTTTGTATACACTTCATTTATAGTTTTTGGAAGGTCGTTGAAGCTGTCTGGAACATATATTCCAGCTTCTTTCATAGCTTTGTTTTTAGCTACTGCTGTTTCTTCATCTGCATTTGCACTTGCACCAGCATGACCAAACTGAACACCGCTTGAGAAATGTTTAGCTATAGTTCCTATACACCATGCTATGATAGGTTTTTTAATTTGTCCTGATTTAACAGCCTCAATTACTTTGTATTCTTCTCTACCACCTACTTCACCAAGTAAAACCATATATTTTACATCAGGGTTTTTTTCCATTCTAAGAAGATTGTCTATAAAAACAGAACCTACAAATCTGTCTCCGCCTATGGCAACACCTTCAGCGATACCGTCAGCATTTAGAGCGATTATGTTTGAAAGCTCGTTAAACAAACCACCGCTTCTTGTAACCAAACCGCAGCTTCCGGTTCTGTGAAGTTTTGATTTGATTATATTGTCTATAGTTCCACCAATATTAGCTATTTTAAATGCACCAGGAGCAATGGCACCGACAGTAGCAGGTCCTATAACTGTTACATTTGCTTTTCTTGCCGCATTTATCATAGTTCTTGCGAGTCTTTCAGGAATTCCTTCCGCAGTTATCATCATCACTCTAAAGCCACCTATGGCAAGAGCTTCCATAGTAACATCATAAGCAGTTCTGAAAGATGCAAAGTTTAGAAGAACATCCGCATTTGGATGTGCCGCTTTTGCATCGGCAGTATTTTTGTAAACAGGAACCATTATCTCATCGGCACCCCAGAAAAATTTTTCAAATTTGTTCGAACTTGTAGGTGCTACTATAGCAGCAACCGAAGGAGTTTCCCTTTTTATAACATAGTCATAATCCAACATTCTCTGGATAGCTTTTTTGTTGTTGTTCCAAAATATAGCTTGTGTATCTCTAGTAAATAATCTCTCCATCATTTGCCCCTTATTTTTCTAATGCCATTCTGACAATGTCAGTTATATGAGTCTCAGGTCCGTAAACTTCTATGTTCAGACCAAGTCTGTCTGCTGCTTCTTTTATGTCTTTGAGACCTTTTTCATAGTTTGGTCCGCCTCTTCTGACATATATTCTTGTGTTGTGCTCTTTCATTTTGTCTGCATATTTTTCAAATGCTTGTATGATACCTGTAAATGTTTTAGCAACATCTGTAAAGTTTGCTATAGCACCACCGATGATCAGTATTTTGTCTCTGCCTTTGTCATCTTTGTATCTTGTCATCAAATCCAAAACGGTTTCTGCATAAAATCTTGTCTCACTTGTAGTTGGACCACCGCTGTATTCACCATAGTTTGCAAGGTCTGCTATGCTTCCGCCTGTAGCTTCTGCAAAATCCGCGATAGTATCTGCATAAACAACACTGGCACCACCACCGGCAACCATAGTCCAGATTCTTCCTTTTGGATTTAAAACAGTAAGTTTCAGAGAAGCACCGGATTTTGCATCCGCTTCAGCTATGGCTTTTTCTTCAGGAGACTGGTCTTCCATACCAAAAGGAGTAGGGAATTCTATCTCACCCCATGCATCTTTCATCAAGAAACCTGCAGTGTCATCAAGTCTTGCAACAAGGTCAAGTATAGCCATTTCGTTGTTGTCAAGCATAACTATAGGGTTTATTTCAAGATAAGCAAAGTTCAGGTCTCTGTAAAATTTAAAAAATGCAACAGCAAACGAAGCAAATGATGTTTTGTTTTCATCAGGAATATCTGAAGGGACATTTGCTTTTATCTCTTTTTCTATATCGGCATCATCCATATCTATAGGGATTCTAACCTCTACAACTTTGTCCCAGTTTTCTTCAACTTCCATACCGCCTTCTGCAGACATGTATAAAACATCATCATCACCAACACATGTTGCACTTATATAATACTCTTGTTCTTGAGTGTGAGGAGTAAAAGGCTCTACTATAAAGTGTGTAAGCATTCCGCTTTGACCTGAAAGAAGTGTTACAGGATGGCTTCTTTTTTCATCTATCCATTTTGCGGCATCTTCAAGTGTAACATCACCAGGCTTGTTGACTTTAAACAAAACAAGGTTGTTTTTACCTCTTTTACCAAAAAGCATATCGGGTTTTGCAACCAAAGGCTCTTGTTTCAGCCATTCAAAACCGTGTTCTTCAGCTTTTTTAAGAAGTTCTTCTCCGCTTGTTACCAATACAGATTTAAATCCATAGTGGAAACCACTAAAATAATTTTCCCAATGTTTAGCAAAAAGTGCTTTTCCGTCATACTCTCGTATCGCTTTTTGTGCCATTGCGACTCCCTGTTTTTTATGTTTGATGAGAATTCTAACATAATAAATACAATATATAGTCGTAGTTATATATAATATTATGTAGATTTATTATTTGTTTATTTTGGTAACATAGGCTTTAAAAAGTGTTTTATTTTTGTAACTGACAGTAACATTTTTCGAAAAATTATTTATTTTGTATTGTGTCAGTCTGTATTTCTCACATCTTTGTATGTCGTAAAATTTCAATCTTTTGGAAAGTTTGTAGTCTGTGTCGACACAGTGGATATTTAGAGATTTTATGTTTTTTGCAAGCTCTTTTGCTATGTCAAAATCATATACAAAATGTTTTTTTGGATTTTCAAGATACAGATATATCGTTTTGTGAAATGTTATGACAAAAAGATTTACGGCTATTGTGCTTATAATCAATGTCAGTATGATTTTGTATTTTTTTCTGTAAGGCTTTATCTTTGTATAATACGAATGCTTAAATACAAGTGCTGAAATTATAAGAGAAGGCATGACAAAAGGTGCGATGTATTCTATATCTATTCTTTGTCTAAATGAGAGTAAAATAGAGAGTATAAACGAAATAGATGGAACGAACCACACAATGTCCAGATCTTTTTCCAAAAATTTTCTGTATAGTGCATATACGATAAATACAAACAAAAACGGAGAAAAAATGGCACTGTAAACACCGACGGTATCCAAAAAATGTCCGCTTGGTATACC
>WFOM01000256.1 GCA_015488075.1 Helicobacteraceae bacterium
CTGACCTTACGCACCATATCATAAACTGAGTGGTTTTTGCGATATGCGAGTGCAAGGCACACCGACGAAGCATAGCCGTAGCTACGCTGAGGAGGTGTAACAAAGCATAGTATGTCGCAAAAACCACCCAAAGGGCGAAAAGATAAAGCATCATCTGACTTCGTTGGAGAACTTTTAGAGTAGCTTTAGCTACGCTAAAAAACCTCCGCCTTGCAGATAATACTTTCTATTTTCGCTCAGTTTGTGATATGGTGCGTAAGGTCAGTTAAAAACTTTACAAAGAGAGCTAAATGGACAGCATAACAAGAGTAAAAGAAGCCATAGAAGAGATTAAAAAAGGCAACATGATTATAATGGCGGATGATGAATCAAGAGAGGATGAAGGTGATCTGGTTTATGCCGCCGCTTTTTCAACACCTCAAAAGATAAACTTTATGGCAAAAGAAGCAAGAGGTCTTATATGTGTTGCCATTTCAAAAGATATAGCAAACAGACTTGAACTAAATCCCATGGTAAGCTCAAATACATCGGCACACGAAACAGCTTTTACGGTTTCTGTTGATGCAAAAGATGCAAAAACAGGTATATCAGCTTATGAGCGGGATATGACGGTTAAGATACTTGCAAATCCCATAAGCAAATCCGAAGAGCTTGTAAAACCGGGGCATATATTTCCGCTTATTGCAAAAGACGGCGGAGTTTTGGTAAGAACGGGACATACAGAAGGGAGTGTGGATATATGCAAACTCTCAGGTCTTGCTCCAAGTGCTGTTATATGTGAGATTATCAAAGAAAACGGTGAGATGGCAAGAAGAGATGATTTAAAAGAGTTTGCCAAAAAACACAATCTAAAAACAGTATATATATCAGATATAGTCGCATACAGACTTGCAAATGAGATGCTTTTGAAGAATGTAAGTGAAGAAGAGATAGAGTTTTTTGATGTAAAAGTTACCAAAAAAACATACAAAGACCATGAAGGTATAGAACATACTGCAATAATTTTTTACAATGCCAAAGAGCATTCAAATGTCAAAGTTCATAATGTAACAACAGATTTGGAGCTTATGCTTGATCAAAAAAGATACACAGAACTTATAAACTCTATAGAGTATCTAAAGCAAAACAGCGGAGTTATCATCTTTATAAATAAACCAAGACATCATGATGAGAGTGAAGCTGTAAAAGATTTCGGTATAGGTGCACAGATACTAAAAGAGCTTGGAATATCAAAGATAAATCTCCTGACACATTCAAGCAAGACAGATTTTGTCGGACTTGGAGGTTTTGGTCTTGAGATAGTAGAAACCGTCAAAGTGTAGTGTATGTTAGAGTATAAAAAACAAAACAGTATTGTATTTGTAGATGAAGAATTTGATTGTCCAAATACACATATATTTCTTGTAAGTCTGTTTGTAAAAAATGATAGTGAGGTTTTTGTCAAAAAACTTACAGAGATATTTGTAAATATGGATCAAACATTGTTTTTTGCCGGTGCCAAGCTGACAGATGGGTGGAGTGAGTTTTATTTTTATGCTTCAAAATCAAAAGGTGTTCAAAATAAACTAAAAAATATTCTTGCGGATTTTGAAGTTTATCATGAGATGAGTATCTCAAAAGACAAAAAACATTCATTTTACAAAAATGAGCTTTTCCCTTCCAAAACAGAATATGCTCTGATTAGTTCTAAAGATATTACAAAAGAGCTTCAAAAGGAAGGGATCGACTTAAAACAGATGTTTGAAGTTGAACATTATGCCGATTTTGAGATAAAATCTCAGGCAGACAGATTTGTTGAAAATGCAAAGAAGTTTGGATTTGAATTTAAAGACTATATAGATGATGAAACTCTTAAAAACGGTGTTGCATTGGTTAAAAAGCACCCGCTTGATGAAGCAAATCTTGAAAAAGAGATAAAGATTTTGACAGAACTTGTTGAAAAAGAGTATGGTGAGTATCTGCTTTGGAGTGTTGCAGTTTGAAAAAGCAGAATGTTTTTAAAATAAATGGATTTTTGACATATTTAATCGTTATTTTTTTAAATGCTTTTACTGATTTGGGACACAAAATAGTTGTTCAAAACACGGTTTTCAAGGTTTATGACGGCAGTTTGCAAATCATACTTACTTCCATTGTAAATGCTTTGATACTTTTGCCTTTTGTTATAACATTTTCACCTGCCGGATTTCTATCTGACAGATTTCCAAAAAATCTTGTTATGAGATATACTGCTTTGTTGGCAGTTGTTTTGACTGTGCTTATAACTGTGTGCTACCATAACGGATGGTTTGTTTTGGCATTTGTCATGACATTTTTGCTGGCACTTCAGAGTGCACTTTTTTCACCTGCAAAATACGGCTATATAAAAGAGTTAGTAGGTGATGAAAATCTTACTTCTGCCAACGGTGCAACTCAGGCGGTAACAACTGTTTCGATACTTTCAGGGATAATGTTTTATACAGTTTTGTTTGAAGGATATCTTGGTGAATTTGATTCAACTTCCGATATATTAAAACAGATTGCACC
>WFOM01000257.1 GCA_015488075.1 Helicobacteraceae bacterium
ATCTATATCACTGTCTTTTTTTGCTTCATCTCTTGCAACACTTCCAAAAATTGCTAATTCCTCTATATCGTATTCTTTTTGTAGTATAGGTTTTAAAGATTTTAACTTTTTTATTAAAATATCTTTGTTCATCTATTTCTCTTTTGAAACCAAAATTCCCGCAACAACTACTAAAATTATACCAATAGTTGTTAACAATGAAGGAAGGGAGTCTCCCAGTGCCACACCTACAATTATGGCAAAGACTATGTTTGTATAACTTACAGCACCTACGATTCCGGCTTTTGTCAGGCTGTAGGCTTTTGTCATAAGCATCTGTGATATGGTGGCAATTATTCCCATAGCTATGAGATAAAACCACACAATCCCTTTTGGAAGAACAAATTGTGCAAACATAAAATCAAGTTCATCAATCTTTACATAAGGTGCCAGTATAAAAAGCACCACCGGACCCAAGGTGCCAACAGCTGTAAAAGACAAAACAATGGCTCTTGTTTCATAATATTTTTTCAACTCTCTTATAGATGTATAAGCCAGAGCTGCTCCCACACCGCAAAAAATCCCAAGCAGGTCATATTTGCTAAATCCGCCTATTTTGGTTGGATTTGTTATAAACAAAATGCCTATAAAACCTATAAAAACAGCCGTCCAAGCTTTTAGACTCATCTTTTCTTTTAAAAACATCCATGCAAACAAAGCGGTAAAAATAGGTGAGGTTTTTGAGTATGTCATAGCATCACCAAGAGGGATATGTGCTATGTTGTAAAAAAAAGCAAGCAGTGCCAAAAAGCCCATGGTTCCTCGAAATGCCAAAAGCCAAAACTTTCCTCCTTTTTGTTTGAGCGGTTTTTTTGCTATGGCTATGAGTATCAAAACTACACCCGCTATGTTTCTGAAAAAAACAACTTCAAGTGAAGGAAGATTTTGGCTTGCAAGCTTTGCAAATGCTCCCATAAAAGCAAAGCAAAGAGAAGCAAGCAACATGTATTTTACACCCTGATTTATATTTTCTGACATACTATTTACGAAACTAAAGTTTCTACTCCAAAAATTTTTTGGAATTATAGCAGAATTAGGGCTCAGGATATTAGATTTGAGGATTGAGGGTTGAGGGATAAGATTGTGAATACCTAAAATCTAAATCCTCAAATCTCAAACCTCAATCCTCGTTTCTAAAATCTACCTCCCAAAAAAAGTCTATCCATTTGTCCTCAATCTCTTTTACAAAGTAAGTCGGTTTGAAAACAGATGTTTTTTTGTAAAATATTGTAGCCGTATCTATTTGCAGAGTCGGATTTTGTTTCTGTATGGCTTTGACCACCTGTTTTAATGTTTCACCGCTGTCGGCTATGTCATCTATTAGAAGGATGCTTTGGTATTTTGAGAAGTTTGTTTCCATTTGAAGGTTCATAGCATCTTTTTTTCTGTCAAAATCATATAAATCTGTTTTTACGGTTTTTATCTCTTTTTGGTTTAATGCATGAGAGAGTGCCAAAAGAGGAAGAAGTCCACCTCTTGTTATACCAACCAGACAGTCATAGTTTTTATCCAGTTTGTCTGTCAAATATTTTATGTCGTCTTTAAACTCATCATAGCTGTAGTAAACTTTTTCCATACGGAATTATACACTATTTTTAACGAAGTGTATTATAAAATTAGTTTAAGGTTGATAGTGATATAATGACATATCGGTTACAAAGAACAAAAACGAAATTTAAGGAGTTTGATTATGAAAAAAAGATTGCTGACTGTTGCTGTAGGTTCAATCGTGGCACTTTCTATGGCTGGATGTGGCGGTGAACAGCCAAAACCAAAACCGCAAGAGCCTGATTTTAGATGTAAACAGGAAAATGTTTTGGCTCCAAAATGGACTTGTACTCCGTTTGTTGATGGTGCTATAGCTGCACTCGGAACTGCTCCTAAGTCAAAAGCGGGTTACGGATTTCAATACAGAGAAGCACTGGCTCAGGGCAGAAGCAACCTTGCACAGCAAATACAGACTTTGGTAAAAGACAAAGTTGAACAGTTTACAAGAAGCACAGGTGTAGGTGATAGTGAAGTAGTAGATAAAGTTTCAACTCAAGTTTCAAAACAGGTTGCAAAAGTAACACTAAAAGGTTCAAAACCTGTTGATAGTTGGCAGGCACCAAGCGGAACACTTTATCTTTTAGTAGCTGTTCCTGAAAAATCAGTTAACGAATCAGCCAAAAAAGCTGTAAAGTCAAGCTTTAAAAATGATGAGGCATTATGGCAACAGTTCCAGTCAAAACAAGCTCTTGAAGGCTTAGAAAAAGAATTTCCGACTGAATAATGAAAACAATATTTGGTTTTTTTATTATACTTGTGCTTTTTGGCACAGGTATATGTTTTAACGGTTGCAACGGCTCATCTCCAAAAGCCGAGTCAAGCTCAAAACCCAGATGGATACTAAATCCAAACATAGACGGAAAGACAGGAGCTGTAGGGGTTGCCGGAAGAACATACGACCAAAGGATTTCTACACAGAGAAAACTGGCTATACAAAGAGCTTTGGATGAACTTGCAATGCAACAGGGCGTAAAAGTAAAGCTCAAAATGACAAAAGAAGAGATAGAAAGTAACGGCAATGTATCTACAACTTCAGATACCAAAAGCAGTTACGAGACTACAAACAACTCCGCAATTACCGCACATATAGAGGATATATGGCAGGACAATATAACAGGTGAAATATACATTTGGCTTGTTTTAGATAAATAGTTGCTATAATTTCAAAAAAATTTAAAAGTAGTGTTATGAAAAAAATAGCAATTATAGGTAAACCAAATGTAGGCAAAAGTTCACTTTTTAACCGCCTTTTAAAACAAAGAGATGCTATAACATCAGAACTTGCCGGAACTACAAGAGATATAAAGAAAAAGATAGTTGTTATAAACGACAAAGAGGCACAGCTTATAGATACTGGCGGGTTGGACAAAGGAAACGAACTTTACGATAAGATAAAAGAGCAGTCATTAAAAGCCGCCGATAAAGCAGACATCATCCTCTATATGGTTGACGGCAAAAAGATTCCGGATGATGAAGACAAGAAAATTTTTTATGACCTTCAAAAGAAAGTAACAAATATAGCCCTGGTTGTAAACAAGATTGACAATGAAAGAGAAAAAGAGAGACTGTGGGAATTTTATGAATTTGGAGCAGAAAACCTGTTTGGGATATCTGTTTCTCACAACAGAAGTATAAATCCACTGCTTGAGTGGATATATGATCTTTTGCCTGATGAAGACAGGATAGCAGAGTCGGAAAATGAAGAATCTGATGAAGAAGAGGATTTTGAATTTGATGATATAGAAGATGATGACTACTTTGAGTATGATGAGGATGAGATAGAAGAGGGTGGTGTATTTGACTATAATGACAAAATCTTAGAGCATGACGAAGATGACTTAAACCATATAAAAGTAGCCATAATAGGCAGAACAAATGTGGGTAAGAGTTCGCTTTTGAATGCTTTGTTAAAAGATGAAAGAAGTGTGGTAAGTTCTGTAGCCGGGACAACCATAGACCCTGTTGACGAATCTGTCATTTACAAAGACAAACAGATAACTTTTGTCGATACTGCGGGGATTAGACGAAGAGGAAAGATAGAAGGTATAGAAAGATACGCTCTTATGAGAACGACAAAAATGCTTCAAAAGGCAAATATAGCACTTTTGGTTTTGGATGCGAGTGAGGGATTTTTGGACTTGGATGAGAAGATAGCAGGACTTATAGACAAACATCATCTCGGAGCCATCATAGTGTTAAACAAGTGGGATATATCTGACAGACAAAAGTATGAAGAGGTTGTAAAAGAGCTTAGATACAAGTTCAAGTTTCTTTACTATGCTCCGGTTATTACTGTTTCTGCAAAAACCAGACTCAGAGTTGACAAAATATATGATATGATACTAAAAGTTTATCAAAACTACACTCAAAGGATACCTACTTCACAACTTAACGAGGTTTTGGAGTGGGCTATGAGGAAGCATCATCTGCCGACACTAAACGGTCAGGTTATAAAGATATATTATGCTACACAGTTTGACATAAGACCTCCAAAGATAGCACTTATCATGAACAAGCCAAAAGGTCTTCATTTTAGTTACAGAAGATATCTAACAAAACAGTTAAGGGAAGTTTTTGACTTTGAAGGAACACCGATTTTGTTTAAAGCAAAAAGAAGAGGGGAGTAAAACCTAAAAAGGTTTTACCACGGCAAGTGCGACAATTAGTAGCAGTAAAACAGTCGGTATTTCATTGTAAAATCTGAAAAATTTTCCACTGGCATGGCAGGCATCTGCAGAGAGTTTCTTTCTGTAAAACTCAAGTGAAATAAAATATGCTATCAAAACAACAACAAAAGCAAGTTTGGCATGAAGCCATCCTCCGCTTTTAAACCAGTTGAAATTACCTTCTATGGAAAGATATATAAGAATCCCTCCGCTTATAACGGTTGCCCACAAAGCCGGAATGCCTATATATTTTAAAAGTTTGTATTCCATAATTTTCACAACTTCGACAAACTCTTTTTTATCGCTGTTTTCAACATGATATACAAAGAGTCTTGGTATATAAAAAATAGCTGCAAACCATGATACAAAACTTACTATGTGAAACCACAAAATCCAGTTATACATTAAAAATTCCTTTCTATCGATATGGTGTTATAGTTGCTTCCACCGTGTTTTACATTGTTGATAAGCCCGAAAATCCCGGAACGGTGTTTTACGGTAATTCCCAAAAATGTATCTTCAAGAGGTTTGTATCTGACAAGTTTTCCGATGTCAAAATCCAAACTTATATCAAGATAGTTTAGATATTTTGAATATTTTTCATCAGTATACCTTACCTGTGCTTCTATAAGTTCAGGCTGAAGATATTTGTTGACATAGCTTCCTCCTTCTCCAAAACCTATGCGGAGATTGTTTTTTAAAAATCTGATGTTATAGTAAAACTTTATATAAAGAGTTATCTCATAAACAGGATCGCTGTGAAGATTTTTGACATTTGCAAGTTCCGGGTATCTGCTTAAATCTTCAGATGAAAATCCGGCAAATCCGCCTTTTAGATATATGTCAAGCGGTATGTCAAATGTATCTTTTTTTAGAAGATATCCGCCGTCTAAAGAAAATACTCTAAAATCGTATTTTGCTTTTGTCGGTTCGTTTAAAGACAGTATATTGCCCAAATCGCTGTCTGTTTCTTTCCCGTAAGAAACTCTAAAGGAGTATATACCGCTACCGCTTGCATATATACAAAAAACCAGAAACAATAAAACCGGCTTTTTCAATTATGCTATCTCTTTCGCTACTCTTTTTTTCTGAGAAATTATTTTGTCATGAAGCCTTCTTAGGGCTTTTTGTGCTCTATCTTTTGCCAGTTCTACCGCTTTGTCAAAAGTTTCATCTGTTTCGTTTACTATAACAGGTGATGAGTGGGCTATATTTATTTCAAACTCTACATGGATACCGTCTTTTTCGTTTGTAATGTTTGCTATTATCCTTGTGATATCAAGCGAATATTTTTTAAATGATTCCAGTGTTTCTTTCAAATGTTTTTCTTGAGGATCACTTAATGTTACATCTGTCTCTTATACACATCTCCGA
>WFOM01000258.1 GCA_015488075.1 Helicobacteraceae bacterium
CCTTTATATATATAGATTTTGATTCATTATAAGCCTGTGTATCTATCTTAGTGTCCATGTGCAACTCCTCCTCCCAATGGATCGCCGGCACCTATCATGTAAAAGTATGGGAAAACAAAAACCCATATAAGGTGAACCAAATCCCAATAAAGTGCTATATTAAAGTGTAATATATAGTGATCAGGTGTAACTTTACCTGCATTTATCCTTTTTAAAAGCCATATCATTAAAAATACACCAAGCAAAACATGCACTCCATGTAAACCTGTCATAGTAAAATACATACCGTAAAATATAATCTCACCCAACGGTTTTGAGTTAGGATTTCCAGGTTGAAGTGCATCAAGACCCAAAAAGATTCCGTGGTGATACTCTTCTGTCCATTCCACACCTTTTATACCAAGGAAAGTAAGTGCTATAAGCATAGTTATAACTATCATAACCTTGGCACCTTTGACATCTCCAGCTCTCATTTTCAAAAGGCCAAGCCCCATAGTAAAAGCTGAGATCAAAAGTATAACAGTGTTTGTTCCTCCAAGCCATCTGTTAAGATGCCCTGATGCTTCATAAAACTCTCTTGGATGCAAATCAAAATAGTATGTAAGGATCATAAACATAGATCCAAACATCATAACCTCAGTCAGCATAAAGAGCCAAAAACCAAACTTGGCTCCAAATGTATCATCCTGCCAACCTTGAACCTTATACTCGTTACCGTGTCTGTCGACTGCTATTTCAGGAACATATTCGTGTGACATTAGTCTATCCTTTGCATAGTTTCATAGTTAAACTTGACCACAGGCTGACCATTTTTATATTCATAAGGTCTAAAATCAACATATGGAACTTTTGAGTGATTTTCAAGTGGTGGAGGTGAACTTGGCAAGTGCCATTCAAGTGTAGTTGCATTCCAAGGGTTTGGTCCAACTTTTTCACCATGTTTTATAGCTCTTATAAGCACACCGAACATATAAAAAAGACCAATTATAAATATAACAGCACCAAAGAAAGCAATTTTGTGATATATCTCAAACTCAGGAAGATAGTCAAAATATCTTCTTGGCATTCCAAGATAGCCTGCTATAAACATAGGAAACCAAAGAAGGTTAAAACCTATAAATATAGTATAAAAAGCATTTTTAGCATGTTTTTCATTATACATTCTACCAAATACAAGTGGAAACCAGTAGTGCATACCGGCAAAAAGCAAGAATGTAACACCGCCAAGCATAGCATAGTGGAAGTGTGCTACAGTATAGTAAGTATCTTGAAGATGGATATCTGATGCAATCATAGCGATAGTAACACCGGTAAGACCGCCTATGGCAAATGTTATGATAGTTCCCAAAGCCCAAAGCATAGGTGTTCTCATAACAATCTTACCTTTATACATGGTTGCAACCCAGTCATAAAATTTTATACCTGTTGGAACTGCAACAAAGAAAGTTAAAAATGAGAATATAACTTTTGCCAAATCAGACATACCTGAAGTAAACAGGTGGTGTCCCCAAACAAGATAACCTATACCTGCAATAGAAGCTGATGAAAGTGCTATGGTTCTGTAACCAAAAACCTCTCTTCTTGAAAAAGTAGGGATTATCTCTGACATAACACCAAATGCAGGAAGTATCATAAGATAAACCGCAGGGTGTGAATATATCCAGAAAAGGTGTTCAAACAAAACAGGGTCTCCACCTTTTGCAGGGTCAAATATACCTATACCAAAAACTTTTTCCAAGATTGCAAGTATAAGTGTAATACCAACAACCGGTGTAGCAAGCAACTGAATCCAACCTGTAGCATATATACCCCAAACAAAAAGCGGCATCTTGAAAAAATCCATACCCGGAGCTCTTAGTCTGTGGATAGTAACCAAAAAGTTAAGCCCAGTAAGGATTGAAGCCATACCGAGTATAAATGCAGCAACCAAAACGATTATAACATTCGTATTTGTATTTATACTGTATGGAGCATAAAATGTCCAACCTGTATCTGCAAATCCGTCACCTGTCCATAAAGCAGACAAAGCCAAAATAGATCCTGCTACATACAACCAGAATGTAAACCAGTTAAGTCTTGGAAAAGCTACATCTTTTGCACCTATCATAAGCGGCATAACTATATTTCCAAAAACAGCCGGAATACCAGGAACTATAAACAAAAATATCATTATAACACCATGTAGAGTAAAAGCCTGGTTAAATGCCTGCCCTGTTAAAAACTGACCTCCAGGCTCAAACAACTCAAGCCTCATTGTAAAAGCGGTAAAAACCGCAACAAAGAAGAATACAAACATCACAACTGCATACATGATGCC
>WFOM01000259.1 GCA_015488075.1 Helicobacteraceae bacterium
ATTTAAAATCATTATCATAACGATACTTTTTATAGCAGTTTTTATAGCTAAAAAAATTTTTGTTTTTCTGTATATCAAAATCATAAAAAATCTCAAATTTGTAAAAAGCATACCTGTAGATCTTATCAAAAAACTTATGAAGCCGGTAGAGATAATCCTGTATATAGTTGCATTAAATGCCATTATATATGTTTTTAACGATTTTAGCAGAACAAAACTGCTAAGCAATATCTTTAGCATGATATACACAGTTACCATAATGTGGTCTTTATATATAATCATAAACACACTTGCAATGATCAAGATAAAAGAGATTTCACAGAAAAAATCAAATATAAAAAACGAACTTGTAAATATAAGTATAAAAACCATTAACTTTACACTGCTTCTTATAACTGTTTTAATACTTTTAAGTCAAGCAGGTGTCAATCTGACTGCAATACTCTCAGGTCTAGGTATAGGTGGTTTTGCCATAGCACTGGCGGCAAAAGACTCTTTAGCAAATTTTTTCGGAACACTCTCCATACTGGTAAGTGACACATTTTCTCAAGGAGATTGGATAGTTGTAGATGACAAAGAGGGAACGGTTGTTGAGATAGGTCTTAGGGTAACGACTCTTAGAACATTTGACAATGCACTTATAACCATACCAAACTCCACTCTTGCAAATAAAGCGATAAAAAACTGGAGCAAAAGAAAAATAGGAAGAAGAATCAAAATGATAATCGGTGTTAAATTTGATTCTAAAAAAGAAAATCTCCAAAAAGCTGTAGAAGATATAAGAGAAATGTTAAAAAACCATCCGCAAATTTCGGTTGGAAAAGACTATGACATATCAAACATTACACACACCAAACTTGTTTCAAAAGAGGATGAGATAGGTATAAAAAACCTACTTATGGTATATATAGACAAATTTTCAGACTCAAGTATAAATATACTTATATACTGTTTTACAAAATCTATAGAGTGGGAAGAGTGGCTTAAAACAAAAGAGGAAGTGTTGTTGAATATAATGCAAATTATACAAGATAACAACCTTGAGTTTGCATACCCTTCTTTGTCGGTATACAATGAAAAAAATATAAAAATAGAAAATCTTTCAAATCCAACAACAGATATCTGATACATATGAAACCGTTTTCTGTTCTTGTATGGAATGTCCACAAGGAAAACACCACAAAAGAGTTTGAAAACACTCTGCAATCACTGCTTGAAAATTACAATCCCGATATAGTTCTTTTTCAAGAAGCTGTTTTGCAAGACCACAACAATCTAAAAGGGTATGCAAAAGAACACTCAGACAACATAAAACTACCACACAAAACATTTGGAGTTTTAAGTGCTTCAAAGTTTGACATAATTGAAAAAGATGATATAACAACAACATACAAAGAGTTTTTTGTAGCTACAAAAAAAACTCTGCTTATAACCACACACAAAATTTTTGACAAAACTGTTACGGTAGTAAATATACATGCCATAAATTTTGTTCCCCAAAAACTGTTTGAAAAGGAACTAAACAGACTTTATGAAAAACTGAAATATATAGACACACCTCTTATAATAGCCGGTGATTTTAACACATGGAGCAAAAAAAGACTCTCTTTTTTAAATGATTTTGCAAAACATCTTGGCATGAATCTTGCAGAGATAAAAGATGCACACAATATAAAATGTTTCGGCAACAAACCTCTGGATCATATACTGTATAAAAATGTTACCCTCAAAGAAGCATTTGCCATAGATACCAAAAATGTATCTGACCACAATGCGATTTTAGCATTATTTATGATATAATTTAAGCATGGATATAAAAAAACTGCTAAAAGGTGAGTCTGCAACTGGAGTGCTTTTAATTGTCGCTACCGTTTTAGCTATGATAATGGCAAATTCACCGCTTGATATATATTACAAACATCTGCTTGATATACCGGTAGTTGTCAGTTTTGACAAACTTGTAATTGCAAAACCTCTTCTTTTATGGATAAATGACGGTTTAATGGCTGTGTTTTTCTTTATGGTCGGACTTG
>WFOM01000260.1 GCA_015488075.1 Helicobacteraceae bacterium
GCTATATGCCTGTTTATTGTTTCAAGATGAACTCTTATCTGATGTGTTCTTCCCGTAAAAAGTTTGCATGCAACCAGCTGCATCTTTTCATCATGAGAATTTGCCAGGATTTTAAAAGCGGTTTTAGCTTCTTTTCCTCCTGATACACATGACATTTTAAGCCTGTTGTTTGGATTTCTGGCTATAGGCTTTTCTATAACCGTATCCTCTTTTAAAGGCGGAACAACAACAGCAAGGTAGTATCTGCCCATGGATTTGTCCTGAAGCTGTTTTGAGAGTTCTTTGTGTGCTTCATTTGTCTTTGCAACAACCATGGCACCGGTTGTTCCTTTGTCAAGTCTGTGAACTATACCGTGCCTTTCCTCACCACTTATGGTTGAAAGGGACACACATTGTTTTTTAAGCCAGTCCACCACTGTTGCCTCTTTTACCGAAGGTGCACTGTGAACGGTTATACCCGTTGGTTTGTTTATAACCATAAGATGTTCATCTTCATATAAAACTTCTATATCAAAATCAACTGCATAATCGCTTTTACTCTCAACAGTTGTTGGAAATTCACATTCAACTTTTTGATTTTGTTTTAGTTTGTATCCGGGTTTGGTGACAATTTTGCCGTCAACCTTGACAAAACCGTTTTTTACAAATGAAGATATCTGTGACCTTGACTCATCTATATGATTTGTCAAAAAGTTGTCCAATCTTTGTGGATTTTCTACTGTAAACTCTATTTTTTTCCCTTTTTTTTGTAGAATTTTATCAAAAAAGGATAAAGTTGTTCAAATTTGACAAAACCATTTTTTCACAGTTTGATTTTTTGTCTATCCTTCTTGTTTTACCTCTTGTTTTTATATCTCACTCTCTTATAAGTGAAGCTGTTGAAAAACTGGGACAAAAACATCTTGTATATGTCACCATAGGTATAGCAGTATATCTTATAGTTTTTTTAATACCTATAAGACGAATTTCATGGCTTATACCTTTTTTGTATTGGCTAAATATCCTGCTTCTTTTTGCCGTTGAGCTTTTTGGTCACTCAAGACTCGGTGCAAAAAGGTGGATAGAACTACCATTTATACACTTTACCATACAGCCTTCGGAGTTTATGAAACCGGCACTCATACTTATGCTTGCATACCTTATAAACAAAAATCCTCCGCCGATATTTGGATACAGACTCAAAGATTTTGCAAAACTGTCAATATACATAATCATACCGTTTTTGCTTATAGCAAAAGAGCCTGATTTGGGAACGGCACTTGTTCTTTTGCTTATAGGTTTTGGCATACTTTTTTATGTCGGTGTTCATTGGAAGATATGGGCTTTTTTGGTTGCATTTTTTTTGGCTTTTGCACCCATCTCATATAAATTTTTGCTTCATGATTATCAAAGAGAAAGGATACAGGATTTTCTAAGTGAAAAACCAAGCTACCATGTAGAACAATCCATCATAGCCATTGGAAGCGGGGGTCTCTTTGGAAAAGACAAAGATGAGGCAACACAGACACAGATGAAATTTCTGCCCATAGCTACAAGCGATTTTATATTTGCATTTTTGGTTGAGAGATACGGATTTTTCGGTGCATTTGGTGTTATACTGCTTTATATACTGCTGATACTGCATCTGCTAAGTATATCTTACTACAACAAAGACAACTATATAAAAGTTTTGTCTGCCGGTTTGTCTTTTATGATATTTGTATATACAAGTGTAAATATTGCCATGACAATGGGACTCTCCCCTGTTGTAGGTGTGCCTTTGCCTATGTTTAGTTACGGAGGCAGTAGTTTTATAACTTTTATGATACTTTTTGCCATACTTCAAAACCTTATAACATTCAGATTTAAAGAATCCTACGAAGATAGAGGTAAAAAAAGCTTTTTATAGTATAATTCCGCTTCAATTTTTTTTGGAGTGCGGATTTGTTTAACATCATAAGATACAAAAACTCAAATATCAAAAACGACATACTCTCAGGTTTGGTTGTTGCAGTTGCCCTTGTTCCTGAAGCGATAGCATTTAGTTTTATAGTTGAAGTAAGCCCTATTGTTGGACTTTATACCGCTTTTATACTTGGTCTAGTTACTGCTCTTTTTGGTGGAAAACCGGGGATGATAAGTGGTGCTACAGGTAGTGTTGCTGTTGTATTAGTAGGACTTACTATAGAGTCATCAAACCATCTAAAATCTCTTGGATTTAGTGGAGATGATTTAACTTTAGGTGTGCTTGGTTATATCACACTTAGTGCCATACTTGCCGGAATCATCCAGATACTTTTTGGTGTTTTTAGACTTGGTAAATTTATAAGACTTGTTCCACAACCGGCTATGTATGGTTTTGTAAACGGACTTGCTATCGTTATAGCCATGGCTCAGTTTAAATTTTTTGACAACCAGGGTATAGAGATGTATATCATAGTAGCTATCACTATGGCTATAATGTATATCTTACCAAAATATACCAAAGCTATCCCTAGTGGACTAGTTGCTATAGTAGTTTTAACTATAGCCGTTTATTTCTTAAAGATAGATACTATAACCGTTGGCGACTTAGCAAATCTAAGTGAATTTAAAGGAAAATTTCCTGAGTTTAACATCCCACAAACACTTTTTAGTTTAGAAGCTATAAAAATGGTTTTACCTTATGCCGTTATCGCTGCACTTGTAGGGCTTATAGAATCGCTATTAACTCTTTCTGTTTTGGATGAGATGAGCGGAACAAGAGGTAGCGGAAACAAAGAGTGCATAGCCCTTGGTGCCGGTAATGTGGCTTGTGGATTTTTTGGGGGTATGCCGGGGTGTGCCATGATAGGTCAAAGTATCATAAACTTCACTTCAGGTGGGCTTGGAAGGCTCTCTGGTGTAACTGCGGCTATAGGGCTTATGGTTTTGGTTGCAACTTTAACAGATCTTTTAAACATCATACCTGTTGGTGTTTTGGTCGGTATAATGTTTATGGTAAGTATAGGAACTTTTGAGTGGTCAAGTTTTTCACACCTAAAACATATGCCAAAAACAGATGCTTTTGTAATGTCTACTGTAACCGTTATAACTATATTTTTTGATCTTGCCATAGCAGTTATTATAGGTGTTATCATTTCGGCCCTAGCTTTTGCCTGGAAACATGCAAAAATCTATGCCAAAAGTTATATAACTGAAGATGGAACAAAAGTGTATGAACTTGATGGACCACTCTTTTTTGGAAGTGTGCAGTCTTTTTATGATGTATTTGATGTAAAAAATGACCCACAAAGGGTTGTGATAGACTTCAAAGATGCCAGAGTTATGGACAGTAGCGGTGTTGAAGCTATAGATAAC
>WFOM01000261.1 GCA_015488075.1 Helicobacteraceae bacterium
GCTTTTGTCTATCTTTTTCAAAAATTCAAAGCCAATTTTGCTCTCTTTTGAAAGCTTTTCCAAATCACTAAAAAGACCGTCACTGATATCTATACCGCCCTTTATGAATCTTTTTGCACCAAATATAAATTTTTTTCTTAGCTTTACATTTTTGAATTTTGATTTTTTGGATACCTTTTTGCCTTTTAAAAGTTTTTTGAGATCTTTTTGGACACTTCCAAGATTTCCAGTGTATGCCAAAAGATGGTTTTGTTTTATAGTGCTTCTTTTTATGGGTTTTTTGGTTCTTGAGACAATGGTTACGGTAATGTCAAGTTTTGTATTTGCTATGGTGTCCCCGCCTATGATTTTTACTCCGTAATGTCTGCATGCTTCATTAAAACCTTCTGCAAGTTCTTTTGCCTCTTTTTTTATAGTATCTCTTGGCATGGCAACAACCAAAAGAGCATAAACAGGTTTTGCACCCATCGCATAAGCATCGGATATATTTACTGCTATTGCCTTTTTGGCTATCTCTTTTAAACTCATCCACTCTCTTTTAAAATGGACATCTTCAAAAAAAGCATCTTTGGAAATTATACAGTTATCATCAAGTATTGCTCCATCATCGCCGATATAATCTGTGTATATATGTGATATAAAGTAAGATTCCAAATCCAAATATTTTCCTTTAAGTAGTTTTTAAACTATAAACATATACAATCTTATCACAAGTGTATAAAAAATTAACAGGGATATTGTATGAAAATATCTATAAAGAAAGTATTAAACCATCTGTCTTTATTTCTGCTTATAAACACTTTTTTGGCAGTTTTTCTTGCTGCTTTGATAGTTGAACAAAAGTTTTCATATAAAAAGATAGACAATTTAAACGAACAAAGAAAACTTATAAACAGCCTCAGAAACATTCCAAAAAAAGATATAGAGTATGCTCTTTTGCAGTTTAACGGGAAAAGCAATCTTCTTCTTATAAAGATAGACAATCTAAAAGAGCTATATAAATACGACCTAATAGGCCAATATATTTTGAAAAACTCAAAGGAGTATCTAAACGACCTTGAAAAGCTGAAACAAGAAACAAAAAGATTCAACCAGAGTGCAAAAAAATTTTATATTTCAAACAAAAAAGATATAAACAAAAACAAACTCTCTCTACAGCAAGAATTTTACAAAATAAACTACCTGCTTGATCAGCTGTTTATCAAAAATGTCCGATACAACCAGCAAAAAACAGACATCATCTTTGATGTTACCGTGATACTTATATTATCACTAGTTTTAAGCACATTTTGGTATAGGAACAAACTAAAACACATTCTAAGCGATATAGAATTTTTGTCTTCTGTAGGTTCAAAAAAAGCAAAAGATTATAAACCGGTCACATTAGAGGCTGATGCAATTTTAATGAAAATGAGCAAAAAAAGATCACCTGCCACTGTTGACTCAAACTATCTTGATCCTGTTACAAATATACTCAACAACAAAGGTCTTTATGTAATGTATGCTCAGAGAAAAAGTCTGAAAAATCAACAGTTTACCTCCGTAACGGTTTTTGAGATAGACAATTTCTCAAAGAAAAACAAAAACTATCCTCAGGAACTTATACAGGCTATACTAAAAAAGATAGCCTATACCCTCTCTTTGTATGAGCAGATAAGTGATGTGATGGCAAGAACAGACTTTAACCAGTTTACCATGGTTATATCAAGAACCACAAAAGACCAGTGTTTTAAAGATATTGAAACTATAAAACAAACCATAAACGAACTAAAATTCAAACTACCAAACGGAAAAATTACAAACATTACCATAAGTGGCGGTTTTGTTATAAAACCTACAAACAAATCTCTTGATGAAGCGATATCTCAGGCAAAACAGCTTATGACATTTGCAAAGGCCAACAAAGACGGAAACTTTATCGCACAGACAACAGACATGAATTATCTTGATGATGACTAAAAATGTTATCTTTTCAGTGCTATATGTCTGAAATTGTAACAAAAAAAAAGTTATAAAACTAATTATCCGCATTTAATCTCACTTTATATTTTTGCTGATATAATTGGGCAAATATTTTTATAAAATGTAAGGAAAGCTGATGAGTATTGCTGTTTATACTTATGATGC
>WFOM01000262.1 GCA_015488075.1 Helicobacteraceae bacterium
ATTTTTATGACGATGACTATACCGTATGGGACTTTTTTCCGAAAATGGGAGATTTATTTCATTCATATAAAGCAATCCATGAATATTGTGGACTTCTTAAAGATATGTTAAAATTATTACTCCACACATAAATATTTTGGAAAAATTGGAAGTGATACAAAACAGTTTGGTTGGAATGAATTAAGAGAGATAAGAAATTCCACAGCACATGAATCATTTGATATAGAAGAAAGAATCGAAAATATCAATTTGGTATTGAAAGGATATGAAATTTTAAAGATATTTACAGAAGAGTAAAAGAAAAAGCTACGGCCTAATGGCAGCCGCAACTTCCTCCGCCTTGATGTGAGTGTGATGCACCCGCACCTGTTGAGCATGCTGAAACTCCAGGAGGTGTGGTCGGCTGTATAGCCTGGTTGTCAACACCGCCTGTTTTATTTATCTCTTCTATAAAGTCCCAAATCTCATCTGCAGCTTTTGCATATCTTTTTGCACTTTCACTCTCAGGGTAAAAATAGCTTATAGGTTTTCCACCGTCTCCACCCTCTCTTATAGCAGGCTCTATCGGTATCTCTGCTATTACTTTTGTATCATACTCTTTTGCTATAGGTTCTGTTGTTCCTTTTCCGAATATATCATACTCTTTGCCTGTATCCGGAGCTATAAAACCGCTCATATTTTCGATGATACCTGCTATAGGGATATGAAGTTTTTTAAACATATCCAGACTTCTTTTGCTGTCATCAAGTGAAACTGTTTGCGGAGTAGTAACTGTAAGTCCTGCAGTTACCGGAACACTCTGGGCAAGGGTTAGTTGTGCATCACCGGTTCCAGGTGGCATATCTATAACCAACACATCCAAATCACTCCACATTATATCTCTTAAAAACTGCTCGATAGCTTTCATTATCATAGCCCCTCTCCAGATAAGAGACTGTCCTTCTTCCATCAAACTACCCATAGACATAACTTCAACACCGTAAGCTTTTATAGGAAGAACTTTGTTTCCAACAACTTCAGGTTTTATATCTTCTATACCCATCATTCTTGGAACATTCGGTCCGTATATGTCTGCATCCAAAAGTCCTACTTTTAAACCTTTTTTTGCCAGAGATATAGCTATGTTAACCGATGTTGTTGATTTTCCTACACCGCCTTTTCCGGAGCTTACCATTAAAAAGTTTTTTATCTGAGGAGCTATGTTTTTTCCTCTTGAACTGCTTTCTCTTGGCATTACAGGCTGTTTAATGTTTATGGCAACATTTTTAAAACCTGCTCTTCTTAGCTCTTCTTCAGCTTCTGTTTTAATTTGATTTGCCACTTCCGGGGCTGATGAAGTTATATCAACAGTTACTTCAACACTCTCACCGTCAATGTTTATATCTTTAACAAAACCAAATGTAACTATATCTTTTGTAAATCCCGGATATGTTACTTTTGATAATGCTTTTTTTACATCTTCGTTTGTCATTGCACTATCCTTTTTTATAAAATCTAAAATAAGAGTTATTTTATCTGATTTTGCCGAATTATATCTCTAAAAGATTAAAAGTTGCTTAAAAAAGGAGTTAGAGTTGAGGTTTTAGGTTTGAGGATTTAGGTTTGAGGATTGAGGATTAAGGGTTTAGGATTGAGAAAATATGGCAACAATCCAAAATGTGTAATGGCACCGTGGGCACTCCGCTGAGGAGAACCCAGTGTTAACATAGGCTTAGGAATTTACTTTCCAAGCCGTATTAAAACAAAATGTAGTTCACAATCATTTTAGTGAGCATTAGCGAGTTGATTCTCTTTTGCTATTTCGGCTATAGCTTCTGGATTGTCCATTATTTCTTGAGTTATCTTATAAGAGCAAAATTTTGGTCCATTACCATTTAAAACTCACTTTTGGCAAAACAAGTTTCGCCAAAAGTTCAAACACTAAAGCTTTGCCTATCGGCAAGAATGTGTGGACAAAATTTAGTGTGCACTAGCTAGTTGATTCTCTTTTGCTATTTCGGCTATAGCTTCAGGGTTATCCATAATTTCCTGAGTGATTTTGTATGAGCAAAATTTCGGTCCACACA
>WFOM01000263.1 GCA_015488075.1 Helicobacteraceae bacterium
TAACAAGTCTGTTTCTTTTTTTATTTTTTTGATATCTCTTGAAACAAGTTCGCAGTCTCTTTTTATTTTGGCTATAAGCATGTTGCTTTCTTGAGAATCATCAGGTGTAGTCATACCTACTGCAACTGTTTGGGAGTTGTTTAGTATCTTAACTGCGTAAAATCTGTCCAGGTTTGTGTATCCGAAATGGTTTTGACAAAGCAGATTTAAATCTTTGTCAAACATCATAACAAGTGCATCCGTATCCATACTGTCAACAACATATCCGACACCTACAAGCATAGAGTTTGAAAACTCTTTTATATCTTTTAACACAGATTCATAGGTTGTGTCTATATCTTTTTGCAGAAGTATGTTTTTTTGCAAATCAAACTTGACAAGATAAATTTTCTCTTTGTTTTCTATATCTGTTTTTGACATAACGGCTATAAAGTTGTTGTCTCTTAGTCTGAGCAGTTTTTGAGGAGTTATTTTCTCTTCTGTTTTAAAATGTTTAAGCCATATTTTGTTTCCGTTTTCACCTGTTCTCATAAGTGTAACATCTCTGTTGTTATCATAATCTGTCTCTGCCAAGACTATGATACTTCCATCAAATGCCTCTTTTGCATCTATCCCTCTGTCATCATATTTTGTGCCGTATTTTTTACTCCATTTGATATGGCCGTATTTGTCAAATCTGGTTAAAAAGATATCATTTAGCCCTATACCGGTTTGGAACATCGGATCAAACAGATCTCTTGAAGATGTTGAGCTTCCCACAGCCAAAACACCACCGTCACTAAGAGGTATAAGTTTATTCATCCTGTCATAGTTTTTTGTCCCGAATGTTTTTGCAAATACTACACTGCCGTTTGATGTCAGTTTATAAAGTATCAGTTGACCGGATAGTGTATATCCCCCCACAAAATATCCGTTTGACGGTGTTTTGATTATAGATACCGCTTTATTAAACTCGTTTAGTTTTGCCTTTTTGTCAAGAAGTATATTTCCATCGGCATCTATTTTTACAAGATTTGCCACTTTACCGTAAGATGAGACAGATTTTAGATACTCAAATCCGCTGTGAAATGTTTTGGATTTTGAACTGCTTTTTTTGTTCAGATATGAAAACCCTACAGCACTTATGCTTCTGTCATAATCTTCAGTCACATCAAACAAAACCGCATCAAAAGGTTTGTTTACAGATATAAAAAATTTGTTATGGTATTTGTCGCTTGAAATCAGTAAAGAAGAAAAAAGTAAGATTGTTAAAAGTTTTTTTACCATACCACCGCTTTTTTAGTAGCAGTAAAGCAAAAACCATTCCTCTTTAGCCAAAAAAAAGGCTAAAGATTATTTTAGAAGTTCAAAAGGGTTGTTTATAACCTCTTTTCTTGAAACTATATAAGGAACAAATGCTGCAGCTCTTGCTCTTTTTATAGCTTTTGCCACCATATCCTGATGTTTCTTACAGTTTCCCGTAAGTCTTCTTGGCATTATTTTATATCTTTCAGAAAGAGAAAACTTAAGACTCTCTATATCTTTGTAGTCTATAAATTCAACTTTTGCTTCGCAGTATTTGCAATATCTTTTTTTATATTTTCTTTTTTCACTCATTTGTATTTCCTTTTAAAATGGTATATCTTCTTCATCTATGTCAATCTCAGGTATATCATCAGCCTTTGGCATCTCCTGCTTAATCTGTGACGGCTGAGTGTATGATGTTTCTGGTCGGCTGTAATCCTGTTGTTGATTTTGAGACGGTTGAGTATAACTTTGTGCATACTGGTTTTGAGAGTATCCGCCGCCGTTTTGGCTTTGGGCATCACCTCTGCTGTCAAGCATTTGCATATTTTCAACCGTTATGGAGTGCTTACTCCTTTTTTGTCCGTTTTGGTCAACCCACTGCTCAAGTATAAGCCTTCCTTCAACAAGAACTTTGGAACCTTTTCTAAGATACTGGTTGGCAACCTCTGCGGTTCTTCCAAAAAAAGTAAGATCTATAAACATAGTCTCATCTTTTTGCTCACCGTTTGCGGTTTTGAATCTTCTGTTGGTTGCTATGCCCGTTGTTGCCAAAGCGGTTCCGCTTTGTAGGTATCTAAGCTCCATATCTCTTGTTAAGTTTCCGACTAATATAACTCTGTTAAACATTGGGTATCCCTTTTAAAATAAGAAGCTATTCTGCTTTAGCTTCTTCCTCTTTTGTTTCTGCCGGTATTGAACCTGCTTTTTTTACAAGCTCACCCCAGAATTTTATCTCTTTTTTGTTTTCATATTTTACAGTTAAAAATCTCAAAAGATTTTCGTTGATTCTGAATCTTCTTTCGATTTCGGCTATACTTGAAGGTTTTCCCTGATAGTAAACCACAACATAGTAGCCTCTTTCGTTTTTGTCTATCTTGTAAGCAAGTTTTCTTGTGCCTATCTCGTTTACAGCCGCTATCTCGCCGCCGTTTGCAGAGATAACCTCTTTTATACCTTCTACCTCTTTTGCAATCTCTTCAGCCGTTAGTGTAGGCTTTATGATCACCAAATTCTCGTAATGTCTCATAAACTATAGTCTCCTTTTGGAATTTTACCCCTTCTGGATATTAATGCATCAACAATGATACAAAGAGAAAGGAACTCGGAATTATATATAAATATAACTTAAGAAAGAGTTAAGATTTTGCATTTCTTATAAAGTTTTCAACTTTGATACTGTTTTTTTTACCCTTGTAGGATTCTACAGAACTGCTTACATCCACACCGTAAAAGTTATACTTTTTAACCTCATCCAAAATCTTTGCATCAAGTCCTCCTGCGAGTATGATTTTGGAGCAGTCCATATCTTCAAACCACTCAAGATTGAGCCTTTTTCCGCTTCCCCCAAAACTTTCGCAAAAAGCATCTACAAGTCTGAACTCATCTTTGTATCTGAGTATATCCTCTTTTGTCTTTGCTCTTATAACTTTTAAATGCGGTGTTTTTAAAGAGTTGTAAAAACTCTCATCTGCTTCAAAATGTATCTGGGCAAGTGTGCATTTTGTAAAGTTGCATATATCATCTGTCTCTTTTGGTGTTTTATGAACAAAAAGTGCTACCTTTTCAACAAACGGTGGAAGTTTTTTTATAATCTCTTTTGCTTTTTTCGGGGTTATATATCTTGGAGATTTTTCATAAAAAACAAATCCCAGTGCATCGGCTCCGGCTTCAACGGCATCAAGAGCATCTTCAAGATTTGTTATACCGCAAATCTTTACTCTCATACCTTAAGACTCTCTATGGCTTCTTTATAACTTTTGTGCTTAAAGACATAGCTTCCTGCAACTACAACATCAACACCGGCTTCTTTCAGCTCCCTGACATTTTTGTCGTTTACTCCGCCGTCAACCTCTATAAGGCACTCCGGATTTAGTCTGTCTCTTAATTTTTTCAGTCTTTTTGTTTTTTCTATGACACTCGGGATAAACTTCTGCCCGCCAAAACCCGGATTTACACTCATCAAAAGCACCATATCCAAATCCTCAAGCAAAAACTCAATCGACTCAGGAAATGTATGTGGGTTTAATACAATCCCGGCTTTTATACCGTAGCTTTTTATCTTTTGGATTAATCTATGTGGATGCTTCTCCTCTTCTATATGAAAAGTGATATACTCTGGTTTTATAGGAGCAAAAAGCTCAACAAAAAATGTGTTGTTTTCAACCATCAAGTGCACATCAAGCGGTTTTGCAGCTGTTTTTGCAACCGCTTCAACCACAACAGGCCCTATAGTCAGGTTTGGAACAAAATGTCCATCCATCACATCTACATGAACAAAATCGCATCCAGCATCACATATGGCTTTTACCTCATCGCCCAGATTTGAAAAATCTGCACTTAATATACTTGGAGCTACTAGCATATCCTACCTTGTTAAAAAAAATGTAAAATGATCATCATCAAATTTCAAATCAACCTGAACACCTTTTCTCTCACCTATAACTTCCAAAGCATCATCAACATTGCTGTA
>WFOM01000264.1 GCA_015488075.1 Helicobacteraceae bacterium
GATTTTGACGGTATAGTTCACATCTCAAAAGAGGTTGCAAAAAGATATATTGACTTCAATGAAGGCGATAATATAACTAAAAAAGATATAGATGATGCCGTAAAAAAATTCTACAAACTCAACTATTTTGACGACATATGGGTTGATTATACAAACAAAACTCTCACATTTCACTTCAAAGAAAAAGAGGTTATAGTAAAAGTTGAACTTGAAGGCTGGAAAGAAAACGATGAAGATGTTATGAAGCAAGTTGTAAGGATTAAAAAAGGCTCGCTTTTTGATACGGCAAAACTAGAAGAAGCAAAAAAAAGGATCATAGAAGCCATAAACAAAGACGGAAAGATAGACAGTGTTGTAGAGATAAAAACCGAAAAACTAAAAAGCGGAGGGATAAAAGTAACTTTTGTAGTAAACGAAGGTGAAGAGATAATCATAGACAACCTCAAATACAGCGGTGTAAAAAAACTTGACAGTGATGATTTTGATGATGTCATAGCAAACAAAGAACACCAGTTTATGGGATGGTTTTGGGGAAGAAACGACGGTGTTATGCATCTGAACGATTTGAAATACGATCCGCTTCGTATAAGAGACTACTATATGCAACACGGATTTTTAGATGCAAAGGTAAGCTACCCTTTTGTAAAAGTCGACTTTAACAGTTACAAAGCAAAGATGAGTTATCATATAAAAGAGGGAGAAGCTTACACCATAGAAGATATAAAAATTTTTCAAACAAAAAAAGTTATAGACGAAAACAAACTTGTTAAGAGTATATCTCTTAAAAAAGGTAAAGTGTTCAACATCAAAAAATTCAGAGAAGATGCAGACAAAATAAAAACAAAAATAGCAGATTTGAGTTATGCCTATGTTCAGGTTATACCGGATTTAAGAAAAGATGAAAAAAACCACAAAGTCGTGGTTGTTTTCAAAGTTATACCGGGTGAGAAAGTCCGCATAAGAGATGTGATAATATCAGGAAATACCAGAACACTTGACAGAGTTATAAGAAGAGAGCTGTTTTTGGGACCTGGTGATATGTATTCTCTTACAGATCTTAGAGACTCAAGAAATGCAATCAACAGGCTTGGATATTTTGAAGGTGCAACCATAGAGGAAAAAAGAGTTGACAACCATACTATGGATCTTATAGTAAAAGTCAAAGAAGCACCGACAGGCAACATACAAATAGGTGGCGGCTACGGAAGCTATGGAGGACTCTTGCTTAGTATATCCGTAAATGACAGAAATGTCTTTGGAAGCGGTATAAATGTCGGTATAAGAGCAGAAAAGTCACAAAGAACAAAAAATGCATCTTTTAGCATATCAAATCCGAGACTAAACGACAGTGATTTCAGTGGAAGTTTTTCCATATTTTACTCACATTATGAGTATAACGATTATGCCGTGGATTCACAGGGAGTATCTGTAGGAACGGGACACAGATTTTCAAGATTTATAAGCGGGTATATTGGCTATACATACTCTAACAACAAATACGATGTTTTTAACATACAAAATTTTGTAAACCAAAATCTTGCTTTCTTTTTTGAAAGCTATTCAAAAAGCTCAGTAAGTGTAAGTGCGGTTTTTGACAATACAGATGACTACTACCTGCCAAGAAGCGGATTTATACTCTCTCAGGGTCTAGAAAAAGCAGGTCTTGGAAGCGATGCGGATTTTTTAAAATCCTCAACGAAATTTTCAAAATATTACGGGCTTAAAAAACTTGTAGGATTTGATGCCATATTCAGATACAAAGCAAGACTCTTTTTGGCCATAGACAACGGATATCTGCCGATAGCTGAAAGATTTTACATGGGTGGTATAGGAAGTGTAAGAGGTTTTGAGGCATATTCACTATCTCCTGTTGTAGAAGAGGTTGACAGCAACGGGATTGTAACACAAAGAAGAGTAGGAGGAAAGAAAACCTTCTCAAACTCTGTTGAAGTAAGTTTCCCGTTTGTTCCAAAAGCGAGGATGAGACTTGTTACATATGTTGACTGGGGATTTATAGGAAACAACAAAATAGATGAGATATCAAGAGGGGGATATGGAGCAGGTATAGAGTGGTTTAGTCCCGTCGGACCTATCCAGCTTATGTTCTCAAGACCTATAAATGACCAGCCGGGCGACAGAACGGCAACATTTGAATTTACAATGGGACAAAAATTTTAACCACTGTTTTTCAATCTTTTATATTTAGGCTGTTATATGAACTCTACATCAAAATCAGCAGATTTTTGGAGTTTTTCAACAGCTTCTTTGGATACTCTCATACACGATTTTTTATTTGATACTATCAGTTTTTTATCTTTGTAGTTTATGTCAAAATCTATCTGCTTTGGTCTGTGTGTAAGAAGAGCTATGGCTATGGAAACAATATAACTCAACTTGTCAACAACTTCCTTTTTTGGAAGAAGAGAACTGTATTTTTGACAATGTTTTTGTGAAGGGATTTTTCTTTTTGCATATCTTGCAATGGTAGCTATAAGCATAATATCTTTGTGACTGAATCCATACTCCAAATTTGCCTGAATTATATAGTAGCTGTGTTTGTTTTTTGAAAAATAGTGTATATAACTGCCTATAGGAAAAAGTTTGCCGGCAGTGTAAACGGCATTTTTGTATTCATATTTCAAATTCAGGTCTTCATAGCAGAGTTCAAAAATCTTTTTTGAGAGTTTTCCTATAAGATTTGCAAACTTTACATCTCTTATAAAATTATCCTGAAGATATCTTACAGAGGGATTAAAGTTACTGGGAAACTTATGATTTTGGTTTCTAAGAAGATCTGCTAAAAAAACACCTTCTCTTACACCTACACCACTTACTATAATCTTTTTCGGGGAAAGTTTTTTGTATATCTCATAAAGTATTAGGCTTCCTGGTTTTATAACATCAAACCTGTCCTCTTTGATATTTAGTTTTTTAAATTTCTTTTCGTCAGATTCCAAAATGGTTTCTAAAAATTTTTTAAACTCTTTTGTATCTATTTCATATCCGTGAAGTTTTTCCAGAGGATAACCGTTTTTTATCTGCAGTGCAGAGGCTATAGCTCTAAATGTCCCGCCTATACCGACTAATGTGTCAACATTAACATTGTCTAAGCTTGTTAACTGTTCTTTTATATACTTCTTTGCACCATCTATATCACCTTTGTCAAAAAAAAGCTCTTTTAATCTCACGGCACCCAAATCAAGTGAGATTGAATCTGTAACTTCTTTATTGTTTATAAGTGCAAATTCGGTTGAACCGCCGCCAATATCTACCGTTATAGCTGATTTTAGCGGTATGAGAAGATTTGCGGCTGCAACTCCGCCGAAATATGCTTCTTTTTTACCGTCTATTAC
>WFOM01000265.1 GCA_015488075.1 Helicobacteraceae bacterium
GTTTGGAGTAAGACCTGATGTAGTAAAGCCAAGCCCGAAATTTTTGGAAGAGGTTGGTGAAGACGGGATTAGAGAGCTTGTTAGTAAACATTATGACAGCATAAAAGAAAGCAGCATATACCACCTTTTTCCACAAAACGATGATGAGTTTGAACAGGCGAAGATAAATTCAAGCGATTTTTTTATACAGATATGTGGAGGGCCGAAGTATTTTAACAAAAACAGGGGTGCTCCTATGATGTCAAAAAGACATTCACCTTTTAAAATCACTCCAAAAGCAAGAGAGGTTTGGCTTACACTCTATATACCGCTTATGCTTGAGCTTTTAGAAAAAGGTATAAGCAAAGAGAGCATCCAGTCTTACTGGAATTATCTTGATACTTTTTCACTTTGGATGGTAAATACACCAGATATTGATTTAAGAAGGTAAAAACCTTCTTAATAAAGCCCCATTATCTCAAATTGAACATACCATATAATCATAGAAACAATATAACCGGCAAGCACAGTCCAAGCAAGCTTTAGGTGGCTTCCAAAAGTGTATATACCTCTTAGTCTTCCCATAACTCCAACACCTGCAGCTGAACCAAAAGAGATAAGACTTCCCCCGATTCCTGCAGTAAGGGTTACTAACATCCATTGATCTATTCCCATATTTGGAGATGACTTAAGTATAGCACTCATAACAGGAACATTGTCTATAATGGCAGAAATAAATCCAACACCTATATTTGCAGTTGTTGCCCCGACCAAATCATACAGATGATGTATATACTCCAAAAAGCCCAAAAAGTGAAGTGCTCCAACAGCTGAGAGAATACCGAAGAAGAAAAGAAGTGTATCGTTTTCAACTTTTTGCATATTTACATATATATCAAAATGTTGTCTTCCGGTTTTTTGAAGCCTTACACTGTGAAGTTTTAAAAGTGCCAGACCAAACATCATACCCCACATCGCCGGAAAATGGAAAAACTGATGACCCAAAACAGCTATAACTATAGTTAAGCCTCCAAGGTAAACTACACCCATACCACCATCTTTTAGTTCAGGTTTCTTTTCGGTTGTAGCATCAAAATGCGGTTCACCTTTTGGCACATATAAACTAAGTAAAAATGCAGTAACACCCCATCCTATTACCGATGTAGGAAAAAGGTATAAAAAGTCAACAAATTCACCCTTACCTGCAGTCCAAGCCATAAGGGTTGTTATATCTCCAAACGGACTCCAAGCACCTCCTGCATTTGCAGCCACAACTATATTTATAGCACCGGGAACTAAAAAATTTATCTTCTCTTTATCTATAGTGTATAAAACGGTTGAGAGTATCAAAGCGGTAGTTAGATTATCGGCAACCGGTGATATAAAAAATGCCAAAAGACCGGTTAACCAAAAAAGTTTTTTGTAAGTATAACCTTTTGAAACAAGTTTGTATTTCATAAGATCAAAAACTCTTCGCTCTATAAGTGTTTCTATATATGTCATAGCAACCAAAAGGAAGAAAAATATCTCCGCTATCTCAAGTATAAGGTGTTCCAACTCATTATGCATCGGTAACGGGTCAAGACCGTTTATGGTATAATAAATACCTATCAGCATAAACATAAATGTTCCTGCAAAAAGTGCCGGTTTTGCTTTGTTTATCTCATATTGCTCTTCAGTAGCAATAAAATAGTAAGCTATAACAAAAACCGCTAAACTTACCCATCCAACCCAAGTGTTAGCTAAGTTAATCATCTCCATAGATTCGTGCATCAACTCTCCTTTAGTCTAATATATAATGAACCCCTATAGATTCTTTTCTGTTTATGGCATCCTCTACAATCTTTTTTGCCGTAAGCAATCTAAACCTTAATAGTCTACCAATTTTTTCATTTAAAAGTTCTTGAATCTGTTCTTTTGCCTCAAAAAGTCCTTTTTTTGTCCTGATAACTCCCACTTTTTTCCACATTATATCTCTTAGCATATTTTTCTTTGCCTTATCCTCTTTGTAACTCATTACATCCTCTGTAACACCAAACTCTACAAACTTTTTATCTTTGTCTATCATTTTTAGTATATCAGTCACAGCTCTTTTTGAAAATACAAGCCCCTCTAACAGTGAATTTGAAGCAAGCCTGTTTGCTCCATGCACTCCGGTTGATGCCACTTCTCCTACTGCATACAGATTTTTTACATTTGGCACTCTTGCAAAAGTATCGGTTTTTATACCGCCTATGGCATAATGAAAAGCCGGTGATATCGGTATTCTTTCATTTGGCAGATCATAACCTATGGCTTTAAATCTTTTATATATGTTTGGAAATCTTTTGGAGAAAAACAACTCATCAAAATTACTTAGATCAAGATACACTTTAGAGCCTGTTTTTTGGACATACAAAAATATGGACCTGCTGACTATGTCCCTTGAAGCCAGTTCCCCTCTTTTGTCGTATTCAAACAAAAACCTATAACCGTTTTGGTCAACTATGGTAGCACCCTCACCTCTTAAAGCTTCAGTTAGCAACATCTTTTGAGCTAAGTTACTATCTACAAATACTGTAGGATGAAACTGCATCATCTCCATATTTTCTAACTTTATACCCTTTTCCAGACAAAGCCCCTGCATATCTGCAGATATTGTCGGTGCATTTGTGTGGTATTCATAAAGACTCCCGACACCTCCGCTGGCAAGGATAACATTTTTTGCATATATGTTTCTTAGTTTTCTGTTTTCCAAAACAGTTACACCAAAACACTCACCGTCTTTTATAAGCAGATCAACCACTCTTACATTAAAAAGCATGGGATGAGGATTTTTTTCAAGCAGAAAATGGTGTAAATATCTGCCTGTCGCATCTCCTCCTGCATGAAGTATCCTATTTGTAGAGTGTGCAGCTTCTTTTGTGTAAAGGAGATGACCGTGGGTGTCTTTGTCAAACTCAAAACCGGCATCTATTAACTCATCTATAACCTCTCTTGAGTGTTTACTTAGTATCTCAACCGCTTCTTTGTTGCAAAGCCCGTCACCGGCATTTAGGGTATCTTCTATATGGCTTGGTATGTCATTTTCATCTTTTGCCAAAGCCACACCGCCCTGGGCATAAAAGGTATTGCACTTAAAAGTCTCTCTTTTGTTTATAAGAAGAACTTTTAGGTTTTTTGGCAGATGCATAGCTGCAAAAAGTCCGGCAACACCCGCTCCCACTATAACAACATCATATCTCATTTTTTCTCTTTGATTTTGACATTTTTGTCTTCATAAACTTTTTCTTCATAATACGGAGCAGCTTTGTATCCGCATCCTGACAAATTTAACATAAATATAGTTATAATTACGATATGAAAAAAGCAAACCAGATTATCACATATTTTCAAATCCAACCATCCTTTTACAAACTAAAACATATAAAATGTATAAATAAAATAAAATCTATGCTTATGCCTGCCGTGCAAAAATTTGTATCTTACGGCTATATAAAAAAC
>WFOM01000266.1 GCA_015488075.1 Helicobacteraceae bacterium
ATGTGTATAAGAGACAGGATAGTATATATGAATTTTTTGGATATTGAAGATGCGGTTTTAAAAGGCGAGGTTGATGCAGGTGTTTTGATACATGAGTCAATACTCACCTATCATGAGGACTTGGAAGTTGAAAAAGAGCTTTGGGATATATGGTGCGAGCTGACAAATGAGAAACTGCCGCTTCCACTCGGCGGTATGGCGATACTTCGCTCCATACCGTTGTTAAAAGCGATAGAGTATCAGGAGATACTTTCAAAAGCGGTTTTGGTTGCAAGAAAAAACAAAAAACTTTTATCAGACATGCTTATGGAAAGAAAACTGGTAAGAGTTGATGACGAAACACTTCAGAGATACCTTGAGCTTTATGCAAATGACGACTCCATCAAACTAAACGATACACAGATAAAAGCTATAAACAAACTTTATGAGATCGGGTATGAGGGCGGAGTATATCAGGAAAGATTTGATGTAGAAGATTATATGATACCTACAGATTACAAAACACTGAGGCAAAGCTGATGGAAGCAAAACTGGTTTCTTTGGGAGTTGAAACATTCAAAATGGCGATGTATCTTGCACTTCCTTCGCTGTTAGTGGGTATGCTTATAGGTCTTGCCGTATCTATATTTCAGGCAACTACACAGATAAACGAGATGACACTGAGTTTTATACCAAAGATTATAGGTGTTGCCATAGTGGTAATACTTACGATGCCGTGGATGTTAAATGAGATGATAGATTTCTCAACCGAAATTTTCAATATGATAAAAACTTTTGTTCAATGACAAAGATTATAGATTTCTGCAGATATTCATCTATAAAGCTTGGACCCAAAGTCAAAGTTGAGGTTTTGACAAAAAAGAGCGATTTTGACAAAGATTTTTATATACTCGGTTCTGCTTCAAATGTAATAGTCGGAAACAATCCTCCAAATCTTGCAGTTCTTTCAAAAGAGTTTGACTATATAAAAAACGACAACAACAAACTAATCATAGGTGCGGCAACAGCAAGTGGAAGAATCTTTTCTTTTTGCAAAAGAAATAACATTGCAAACTTAGAGTTTTTGGCTCATCTACCGGGAAAACTCGGCGGACTTGTCAAGATGAATGCCGGACTTAAAGAGTATGAGATATTTAACCATCTGCTCTATATAAAAACACCTACAAAAATTTTGAGAAGAGATGAGATAGAGTTTGGTTACAGATACACAAAGATAAACGAGATTATACTTGAGGCTGCATTTGAATTAAAATACGGTTTTGACACAAACAAAGTTGATATGTTTAAAGATATGAGATCAAATCAGCCAAAAGAACCAAGTGCCGGAAGTGTTTTTAAAAATCCAAAGGGTGATTATGCCGGAAGACTTATAGAAGCTGTCGGGTTAAAGGGTAAAAGAGCAGGAGATGTGGGCTGGAGTGAAGTTCATGCAAACTTTTTGGTAAACTACGGAAACGGAATATATGATGATGCCATAAAACTTATAAAAGAAGCAAAAGAAAAAGTAAGAAAGAGATTTGGTATAGAACTAGAGCTTGAAGTTGTTATACTTGACAAAGATTTCAGGGATTTTCCCTAAAATCTAAGCATAACTCCGCCGTAAACTCCGGAGTATTTTAAATCAACCTGAGTTGAGCCGTCATCAACTTTTAACTGAAGCACTCTGTAACCAAGCTCTACTCCGGGGTTTAAAACAGGTATAAAATCAAATGTATAATCAACTTTTGCTCTAACATCATATACCGTGTTTTTACCGTAGGTAACATATTTTATATCCGATTCTACACCAAGACCCGTTGAAGGGATTTGAACCCTTCCTCTTAGATATACAAGAGGTATAGCGGCATTGACGGTTTTAGAATATCCGTTAAATGTTCCTATAGCTCCTACATCTGCTTTTGTTTGAGTCAATTTTATATCTATACCAAGGTCAAGTGTTATCCAGAAAGTATTATCAAGAATGTTGTAATACGGAATGATGTCTGCTTGTGTAACTTTAAATTTTGAAGGTGCATCTCCAGGCAGCGTAACCCCATTTACTTTACCTGTTGTTTTACCTTCGTCGCTTACACTTACATACTCAGCTCTAAGATTTGGAACTATAGGAACAGGATGTTTTATATAAGCCCATAGATAAAATTGATTTGAGCTTTTTTCATCACTTGTGTATGTTCCGTTTAGATTTAGTGCACCGCTTCCGTCAGTTCTTGTTATATAACCTTTTGGCTTTTGTTGCCAGATGCCGCCACCCATTTCAATTCTTGTAAAATCCGCATTTGAAGTAACTGTAAGCACCGATGCGGTTAAAAAAGCATAAACGATTTTTTTCATTATTTTTCTCCCGAGTTTTTTAGGGATTATAACATAAGTTTTTTTGATTTTTAGTTAGAAAGAGGAATTTAGCAGGAAAACCTGCCAAATTTTGTAGAGAAAATTATTTTAGTGCTTCTAAAGCAGCATCGTAGTTTGGTTCTTCAGTTATCTCAGGAACTATCTCTTTGTAAGTTACTACTCCGTTTTCATCAACTACGAAGATAGCTCTGCATGTAACACCGGCAAGAGGTCCGTCAGCTATTAAAACACCGTAAGCATTCGCAAAATCTTTGTTTCTGAAGTCACTTGCAACAGTCAGGTTGTCTATACCTTCAGTTGAACAGAATCTACTTGCGGCAAACGGAAGGTCCATAGAAACAACAGTTACATCTACATTGTCAAGTTCTGCAACTTTTTGGTTGAAGTTTCTTGTTTCAGTTGCACATACAGGTGTGTCAAGCGAAGGAACAACGATTATAAGTTGTTTTTTTCCTGTTGCACCACCAACTTTTTTATCTGCAAGACCATCACTGTTTACTACAGTTACTTCAGGAGCTTTGTCTCCCACATTTACTTCGTTACCTGCTAGGTTAACTTCGTTACCTTTTAGTTTAGTTGTTGCCATTTTGGCTCCTTTTTTTAAAATTTGATGGGAGAAGTATAGATAAAATCGGATAATTTTACTCTTAATTGGTTTGGAGTGGTATTTGATTAAGC
>WFOM01000267.1 GCA_015488075.1 Helicobacteraceae bacterium
GAGCAATTTGATTTTCTTGGAGAAATTGTAGGGTTTTTTGGTATTTGCACAAAAGGACTTTTGCATAACGGCATACATCTTTTGGCACTTATAGAGCAGTTTGTGGGAGATATAAAAAATATAAATATCGTAAAATCACACAAGCATCATTTTGACATTACCGGCAATTTTAATATAATTACAGACAAATGCACTGGAGGAGTTGTAGTTTTAGAAGGTGTGGAGTATTCTGAATTTGAACTTATTTTGTGGTATGAAAAAGGGAAAATCGATTTTAAAAACAGTGGAAATGAGATTTTTGTATATAAAACAGTTCCTTCGACATACAAAGGTTATAGTTCGTTAGAAGTTTTCAAAGTATACTATGATGTATTAAAAGAGTATGCTTTGGATAGTTTGGAATTTTTACTAAATGAAGATTTTGAAACAAATAAAACAATTTTAAAAAAACATATCAATTTGCATAAAAAAATATTTGAAGTTATAAAGGAAGCAGATGAAACTGGCCGTTAACGGTGGGAAAAAGGTTAGAGAAAAACCTTTCCCTGCTTACAACACCATAGGACAAGAGGAGGAAGAAGCCGTTTTAAGGGTTTTAAGAAGCGGTAAACTTTCAACTTTTTTAGGGACATGGCATAACGATTTTTTTGGAGGATATGAGGTAAGAGCACTTGAGGAAGAGTGGGCTGATTTTTTTGGTGCAAAGTATGCCGTTTCTATGAACTCGGCTACAAGCTGTTTGTTTGCTGCTGTTGGTGCCATAGGGATTAATCCGGGAGATGAAGTTATAGTTTCACCATATACTATGAGTGCTACGGCTTCAGCTATATTGCTTTACGGCGGCATCCCTGTTTTTGCAGATATTGAGGAGGATTATTTTTGTTTAGATCCCAAAGATGTAGAGAGAAAGATAACATCCAAAACAAAAGCTATCATAACCGTAGATATATTTGGCGGTGTAAGTGATTTTGAAAATCTTTCACAAATCGCAAAAGAGCATAATCTAAAGATTATAGAAGATACTGCACAGGCTCCTTATGCTAAATTAGGTGATAAGTTTGCCGGAACTCTTGGAGATATCGGTATTTTTTCATTAAACTACCACAAACATATACACTCCGGAGAGGGTGGTGTTGCGGTTACAGATGACAAAGAGCTTGCGGATAAACTTAGACTCATAAGAAACCATGCAGAAGCGGTGCTTGGAGCCAGAGGTTACAGTTCAAAAAAAGAACTTAACAATATGCTTGGATTTAATTTTCGTATGACTGAAGTAGAAGCGGCAATATCAAGAGAGCAGTTAAAAAAGCTTAAGACCCTTGTTGAGACAAGAAGAGAAAATGTAGCATATCTTGAAGAAAAACTATCGAGTTTTCAATTTTTAAAAATGACAAAAGTCAGAGAAAATTCTACACATTCATACTATATACATCCTTTGATTTTTGATGAAAACAAAGCAGGAATAGACAGAAACAGTTTTATAGATGCCGTAAAAGCAGAACTTCCAAGAACAATTCTAAGAGATGAAAGTGAAGTTTTGCTTTCATACGGATATGTAAAACCTCTTTACAAATTACCGATATATCAAGAAAGAGTATGTTTTGGAGAGTATCCTTTTGGTTTAAGTGATGTTGATTACACCAAAATAAAATGTGAAGTTTGTGAAGATATGCATTATAACAAGCTTGTAACACATGAGTTTATGAGACCGGGAATGGATAAAGATGATATGGATGATGTTGTAAAGGCATTTGAAAAAGTTTGGGAAAATATAGATGAGATTAGAAAGTGACAGGGTGTTGCTCAGGGAACTGGATATTAAAGATGCTTACGGAAACTATCCTGCATGGTTAAATGACAAAGAGGTATGCAGATACAACTCTCATGGTGACATACCCTATACTTCAGAAATGGCAAAAGAGTATATAGAGTTTGTAAACAATTCTAACAAACATTGTGTTTTTGCCGTTATAGACAAAAAAAAAGATTTGCATATAGGTAATATTTCCCTGCAAAATATAAACAAAAAAAACAACAGTGCGGAATATGCCATACTTATAGGAGAAAAAGACTACTGGGGTGAAGGATACGGTTACGAAGCTTCAAAACTTTTGCTTGATTTTGGATTTGGGACTTTAAAGCTACACAGGATATACTGTGGGACACCTGTAACCAACAAAGCCATGCAAAAACTTGCTATAAAGTTGGGTTTTAAAAAGGAGGGTATAGCCAAAGATGCTTTTTTTAAAGATAAAAAATATTATGATGTTGTATTATATAGACTTATAAATGGTTATGCATAGATGTAAAACCTGTTGCGAAACTGATACAAGACCTACAACAGAATTTGATGAGAACGGTATATGTCTACCCTGTAAAAATGTCAGTATAGAAGCAAACAAATTTATAAATTGGGATGAACGAAGAGAGATTTTAAAAGAGATTGTAAAGGATGCAAAAGAAAAAACTAAAAACGGTGCTTATGATTGCATTATAGGTGTTAGTGGAGGCAAAGACAGCACAAGACAGGCAATGTTTGCAAGAGAAGCAGGATTTAATCCTTTATTGGTTTCTTGTGTGTATCCACCTGAACAAGTAACACACAGAGGAGTTGCAAATTTAGAAAACCTTATCTCTTTGGGATTTGACACCATGGTTGTTCAACCTGCCCCGCTTACATCAAAAGAGATGATGCTTTATTGTTTAAAAACTTATGGAAACCTTTTTAATGCTTCAGAGCTTGCTTTGTATGCATCTTTGCCTATAACAGCTATAGCTTACAACATACCGCTTATACTTCTTGGTGAAAATCCGGCCCTTGCATTTGGAACAAGTGTAGGTTCAAAAGATTACCTTGGAAACAATATGAGAGATATGCATACACTAAAAGGTGGAAATCCTAGACTTTTTGCTCCGGAAAATATACATGAAAAAAAACTTTTTTGGTATAGATATCCGAGTAAAGAAGAGTTTGAAAAAGCAGATATTAATATAGTTTATCTTGGATGGTTTATGGAGGATTTTAACGACTATGCGAACTCCAAATTTTCTATAGAGCATGGTCTTCAAACAAGAACAGGCGAAGATGCAAAACCTGAAAATATAGGCGGGATTCAACCAAATGTGGCTTTGGATGATGATTTTGTCATAATCAACCAGATGTTAAAGTATCTTAAGTTTGGTTTTGGAAAAGCAACACAAGAGGTGGGAGTCGCCATAAGACAAGGCAAGATGAGCAGAGAAGAGGGGAAAAAGATTGTAAAAATGTATGACGGCAAATATCATCAAAAATATCTGGATGCATTATGCAAATATTTAAATATAACAGAAGATGAGTTTTGGAATATAGTAGAACCTTTTATCAATAAAGATTTGTTTGAAAAAAAAGACGGAAAATGGATTATGAAAGAGGGTGTGGATGTCTGGTAAAAAAATTGTGATTGTTGATTATGACATGGGTAACAAACATTCTATAAAAAATGCTATAGAATTTTTGGGTTACAAAACTGTAGTCAGTAGAAAGACGGATGATATATTAAACGGCGATGCTTTGATTTTACCTGGAGTTGGAAGTTTTAAAGATGCTATGGCAAATATAAATAGATTTGGATTAAAAGATATTATAAAAGAAGTTGTTATAAACAAACAAAAGCCGATTTTTGGTATATGTCTTGGTATGCAAATATTGGCAAAAACAGGTTATGAAGGCGGAGAATGTGAAGGGCTTGGAGTAGTTAACGGTATAGTAAAGCCTTTGGATGTTTTGCATGTAGGATTTAATTCCATAGAGATTTTAAAAAAAGATCCTTTGTTTTACAGGATTATGGATGATACACATTTTTATTTTGACCATTCATATTTTATGGACATATATGATATATATATAACTTCCAGAACTTTGTATAACGGTAGATTGATTACAGCTTCTATAGAGTATAAAAATATATTTGCTACCCAGTTTCATCCTGAGAAATCTCAAAAATGGGGGTTGGTTCTTCTTAGAAACTTTTTAAATTTTGTGGAGAAAAAAAGTGGTTAAAAAAAGAATTGTAGCAACTATAATAGTAAAAAACTCTTTAGCTGTTCAAAGTATAGAGTTTAGTGAATATTTACCGATAGGTAAGCCTGAAATAGCAGCAGAGTTTTTAAATGAATGGGGAGTTGATGAGATAGTATTGATAGATATAGATGCTACCAAAGAGAACCGACTGATAGATTTGGAAATAGTAAAAAAAGTATCAAACAAAATTTTTACACCTATTAGTGTAGGTGGAGGTGTAAAAAATATAAACGATATAAAAAATTTGCTTGAAGCAGGTGCTGATAAAGTTGTTATCAATCAAGCTTTAAAAGATAAAA
>WFOM01000268.1 GCA_015488075.1 Helicobacteraceae bacterium
AAAATTCTTTAAAAAAGGAAATCTTTTTATATACTCAAATGCACCTTTATAGTTTTTTTTGCCGATTTCTACAAGAAACTTATTATAAATGTTGCTTTCTTGAAACATCTCCTGTATATCTTTTGTTTTTTCAGGTATACCTCTGTATGGTTTTAAAAGATTGTTTACTTCATCTTTTCTTCTTGGATCAAGTATAAGTTTTTGTGCAATTTTAAAATCTTTTTTCCATTTCTCTTCCATAAGTTTGTAAATCTTGGAATCTTTAAAACTTTTATATTGGTTAGCAAGTGCATAAGCAAGAGGAAATTTTCCCTCTTTTGCAAATCTGACAAACTTGTCATATTCCTCATACTCTCTTAAAATTTTCTTTATGATACTTTTTTTTGAAGGTATGTTCTCAAATCTTGACAAAAGTTTTACAGCTATATCTTTTTTTTGTGCCTGCAGATACTGCACTGCTTTTTCCATAGTCTTTTCCCAAAGATTTGTCAAAAGTTCATATACTTCCGTATTTTTCAAAAGCGGATTGTTTTTGACATACTTTTCTGCACTGTCATAATCCTGTGTTGAGAGAAGTTTTTTTATATCTTCAACACCTTCGTATATATTGTAAACCAAAATGTCTCCGTTTACAGTTCCTATAATCAAATCTTTGCTCTCTTCATCAAATATAAACGAAGACACACTATATGAAAGTTTGATATAGTCTTTTGATATCAACTCATAGGTTTCCATGTCAAAAACGATGATATATCCCAGCTTTGTTGCCACAAAAAGGTATCTGCCGTTTTCTCCTGTAGTAATCTTTGTTACCTCATCATGAATCCCCTGCAGTCTCGTTATGATTTTTGACTCATATATATCCCAGATAATTGCAGAGGAATCCTTGTCTATACTTACAAGTCTGTTCTTTGGCAAAAAAGTAATATTCATAACAGGTTTCGCATGTGCTTTTAACACATCTTTTTTAGTCATCATTGCCAGATTGTATATCATTACTCTTCTGTCATATCCGCATGTTGCCACCCACTGACCGTTGGCACTGAAAGATATATCGTTTATAGTATCTGGATGTGGAGGAAGTGCAAAAGCCATTTTGGCTCTTTTTATATCTATGACAAATATTTTACCGTCATTTCCGCATGAGAACATATATCTGCTGTTTGGATCAATCCCGATGCAAGAAACCCCTCCTTTGTGTCTTGAAACTTTTGCTATGGCTTTTCTTGTTTTTACATTATATAGTTTTGATTCCTTCTCATCTTCTGTTATAACACCGAAATATGCACCGCTTTTTGCATAATCTACTACATTATTCCTGAAACTTTTATGCTCTATTTTGGCTTTAAAACCGTCTATTGTTTTAAGGGATGACTTCTCCAGGTATCTTATGGTTGTCTGGTTATCAACTGCCACCAAAACACCATTGTTTAACAATTTTAAATGTATAATCGGTTTTTTAAAATTTTTTTCTAATTTATGTTTCATCTAAATCTCTCAAATATCCCTCTTCTTTTAGTCTCTGTCTTATCTCTTCTTGATGTTTGTGCCCTTTTGTTTCCATATGAACGGTAACATTTGCATCTCCGTAGTCAAGAGAGATAGATGTCCTGTCATAGGCTATGTGAACTATATTTGCATTTAGTTCTTTTAATATCTCCGTAAATCTCATCAATGAACCCGGCTTGTCAACCAGAGTGACCGTTACTTTCATCTTTCTTCCCGATTTTAAAAGACCTTTTTCTATGATAACAGACAACAGTGTCACATCCACATTACCGCCGCTTAAAACTATAGCTGTATTTTTGCCTTTTAAGCTTTCGAGTTTGTTGTGCAAAAGTGCCGCAACACCGACTGCTCCCGCACCCTCAACTACAAGTTTTTGTTTTTCCAGCAAAAACAGCATCGCACTTGCTATCTCTTCATCATCAACGGTTATAAACTCATCAACACTTTCTAAAATATGTTTTAAAGTTATCTCTGAAGTATCTCTTACGGCTATACCATCGGCAATCGTTCTAACATTTGTAGAGTCTACAGCTTTTTTCAAATCGTATGAGTTTTTTAATGCCGGTGCACCTTTTGCACTTACTCCTATAACTTTTATATTCGGGTCTGTCTGTTTTATGGCAGATGCTATACCGCTTATAAGTCCTCCTCCGCCTACAGGAACAACTATGGCATCAAGCCTCTCACACTCATCCAAAATCTCCAGTGCTATTGTTCCCTGTCCTGCCATAACTGCTTCATCTTCAAACGGATGAACAAAAGTGCGATCATTTTTTTGGGCATATTCTACAGCATAACTGTAAGCCTCGTCATAATTTACACCTGCTAGTATAACATCCGCACCATAATGTTTTACACCGTCTATTTTTGTAAGAGGTGTTGACTCAGGCATAACTATAGTTGCTTTTATACCAAACTTTGAAGCTGAAAGAGCAACACCCTGGGCATGGTTGCCTGCACTTGCCGCAACCACACCCTTTTTCCTCTCATCTTCACTCAAGCTTGCTATCTTGTTATATGCACCTCTTATCTTGAATGCACCGGTTATTTGGAGATTTTCTTTTTTTAGAAAAACATTTACACCGCTTAGTTCACTTAAAAACGGTGCATGATTAAAAGGAGTTTTTACGGCAACTCCGCTTATCCTCTTACTTGCTTCTTTTATAATATCCAGACTAATCAAAAAAAACCTTTTACTGATTTAATGCTCTGTGGTCTACCATGGCACATCTGCTTTGAACAACCACCATACCGTGTTTTTTAGCAAACTCTGCCGCTTCATTGTTTACTATGCCCTTTTGTGCCCAGAAAACCTTAACATCACCTCTGTCAACACATGCTTTTGCTATATCCATCAAAGCATTCGGTTTTCTGAAAATATCCACCATATCTACTTCAAAAGGTATCTCTTTTAAACTTCTGTAAACTTTCTCACCAAGGATTTCATCCTCTTTTGGATATACCGGAACTATTTTGTAACCTGCACTTTGAAGGTATGTCGCAACCCTGTGTGAATCTTTCTCGGGATTTGGTGAGAGTCCCAAAACCGCAATTGTTTTTACATTTTCAAAAATCTCTTTTATCTCATCCATATTACTGTTTACAACTGGAAATTCACATTCCATAAATACTGTCT
>WFOM01000269.1 GCA_015488075.1 Helicobacteraceae bacterium
GTTTTGAGGATTGTTTTTGATTATATAACTACTATATATAAAGTTTCAAAAGCTGGAGAAGAGAATAATACTCTTACTTACATTTATTCCAGCTTTTCTTAATAATTAAATAAGTTATGATGCCAAAAATGGGAATAGATCACCAATGCATTACTAACTTACGGCCCACTATCTTATAATAAAAGTTTATCACAAACTATATACTATGTCAAACTTTGTATATTTGAGAAAAATATTTAAATTTTATATAAATTTCAATACATCATATGTTTTGGTTAAACGATTTATTATTACTCCACCAATAAATAATCTGAAATATGTTATAATAATATATGGAAAAAATAGATGCGAGAAAATTATCACCAAGAGAGCTATCTGAGAAGAGGAAGATAGCTATAAAGTTAAGAGAAAGAGGTATTTCAAATAAAGAAGTTGCTGAGATAGTGGGTATATCCCAACAGACGATATCAACTTATTATAGTGCATATAAAAAAGAGGGTAAAAAAATATTTAAAGTAAAAAATGCCGGTCGTCCTAAAAACACAGGAAAAATACTTACAGATGAGCAAGAAAAGATTATAATAAGAAAATTAATAGATACAACACCAAAACAGTTAAAATTTAAATTTGCACTATGGACAAGAGAAGCAGTAAAACAACTTATAAAACATGAGTTTGATATTGATATGCCAATATCAACAGTAGGACACTATCTTAAAAAATGGCAATTTACTAGTAAAAAGCCAATTAAAAGAGCATATGAAAGGAAAGATGAACAAACAAAGAAGTGGCTTAACGAAGAGTATCCAAGGATAAAAAAGCAAGCTAAAAAAGAAGATGCTGTTATTTGGTGGGCAGATGAAACAGCTTGTGTATCAATACCAACAAACCTTAAAGGGTATGCTCCAATAGGAAGCAAAAATAAACCAATTCTTACCCATACTGCCAAAAAGTTTAAAATAAATATGATTAGTGCTATTACTAATACAGGTAAAACTATGTTTAGTCTATATGATGAAAGTATCAATATAGACAGATTTATAGAGTTTTTACAAAAAGTGATAGATTCATCCGATAAAAAGGTTTATATGATCGTTGATAACTTAAGAGTGCATCATGCTAAAGGGGTAACTCAGTGGATAGAAGAACATAAAGATAAAATCGCCATCTTTTATCTTCCTCCCTATTCACCTGAGTTTAATCCAGATGAGTATCTCAATCAGGATTATAAGCGAAATGCAAATAAAAACGATATTCCTACTACACAAGCACAACTGAGAAAAAATACCGAAAAATATATGATGGAAATTTCACAAAACAAGGAGAAAGTTGCTAACTTTTTCAAGCATCCAAGTATCGCTTATGCAGCTGCTTGATTATTCAGATTATTTATTAGGGGAGTAATAATTTGTAACTTCTTCTGTGTATATCGCAGTATCCATACTTTTTTATAAGTTCTATATGCTCTTTTGTGATGTAGCCTTTGTGTTTTGCAAAATTGTAGTCTGGATAAAGTTTTGAAAGTTCTGTCATATCCCTGTCTCTTGTTACTTTTGCAAGGATACTTGCGGCACTTACCTCTTTTACTTTTGAGTCTGCTTTTATCATCGTTTTTAGATTTTTAACACCAAAAGTTGAGTTTCCGTCAAAAAGATACTCGTCTGCTTCTAAAACTTCCATAATCTCTTCTAAAGACTCTTTTATACAAATACTTAATCCTTTTGTATCTATCTCTTTTGGTGATTTTTTGACTATATGGTAGTTTGAATTTTGTTTTATAAGTTCAAAAAGTTTTTCTCTTTTTTTGGGTGTCAGTTTTTTAGAGTCATCCAGCCCATCTACATCTTTTAAAAGTATACATCCGGCTACTACCAAATCACCTGCTATGGGACCTCTTCCTGCTTCATCTATGCCACAAAGACTCATTCATCCTCTCCTAAAGCCCAAATATCAAAAGGGATAAGTTCAACTTTTGCAAAAGGGTGAGACAAAACATCCTCTTTTGATATGGTTATAACCGTTATCTTTTTAATCTGGTGGTTTATGATAAAAGCTTCAAGTTTATAGAGTTTTTTAAAAAGTTTTGATTCATCCGCAAACGGTTTTGTAAATACAAGTTCATTTTTTTTCGGCAGATAAAACTCAAAATCATCCATATAGTATGTTTGTGTATTTTTTTTATACAGTTCCAAAAAGACTACATTCTCAAAAAGTCTTGCGAAGTTTTTGTCCTGTGTCAGAGCGGTTTTTATAAATGTATCTGCAAGATATAGTTTTTTTGTTGCTTTTTTGTGCTCAAACTTTTCAACTTCAAGTATGTATCTTCTGTCTGCTAACGACTTGTAGTTCTGGTATGTTTTGTCTTTTGAGATTTTTCTAAACTGTTTTAGTTTTTCGTATATGTTGTATGGGGATATTTTGGTGGCACTGTATTTTGCAACTATCTTTAGTATGTCTAACTCTATGTCGTTTGTTGAGTTTTTAAGCTCTTTTTGTATGTGCATGACTCTGTCGATTTGGTTTAGTCTGTGTATAGACAAAAAACCGCCAATTTGCAAGTAATGGTTGAGTGCAGAAGAGTCAAACTTGTGTTCAAAACTCAAAAATTCCTCATAATCAAGGGGGTGTAACCATACTTCATCAAAATTTTCTATATGTATGTTTTGATTTGTAACGATGATAATGCTTTCTACTTTGGGTAAGGGCATATCTTGTTGATACGAATCAAGTATAAGGGTGGTTATTTTTTTGGATTTGCAAAAACTTTCCAGTTCTTTTGGGAGTTTTTCAAAATCTATCCTCGCATCGTTTAAATCAATATACAAAAAACTGTTTTTTTCAAAATTTTGCAGATAGTTTCTTATAAAATATGTTTTGCCGCTGTTGGTTATCCCTTTGATGACGGTTTTGTTTTTTAGTATAACATTGTCTAACTTTCTTGGATTGTATCTTGGCGGCAAAAAAGATGTTTTGTAATATTCTTCAAGTATATTTAGCATACAAAATTATAACATAAAAAATATTTTCCTTTTAAAAAGGAAATAAAAATATATAAATTTTACTATAAACCCCCTAAAAACCTTGCATTTTATAAGTTGTTTGTGTATAATTTCGCTCCCTAAAAATGTTGCAACAAGGCAACGAGTTCTTTAAAGAGGAAAATAGATGGAAAAAATTCGCTTGAAACTCAAAGCTTATGATCATCGTGTTTTAGACAGATCGGTAGCTGCTATAGTAGAGGCTGTAAAGAGAACTGGTGCGACTATAAAAGGTCCAATTCCTTTACCAACAAAGATTCGCAAATATACAGTGCTTAAATCTCCGCATATAAACAAAGACTCAAGAGAGCAGTTTGAGATAAGAGTTCACTCAAGAATGATTGACATAGTCTCAGCTACTCCTGAAACTGTTGATTCGTTAATGAAGTTAGATCTTGCTCCTGAAGTGGATGTTGAAGTTCGCTCAATGGACAAGTAGGAGAGGTAGATAATGGAATATATAGTAGAAAAAATAGGTATGAGCAGAACTGTAACTGTTCCGTCTAAACCTGTAACACTTTTAAAGGTTTTAGATGCCAAGGTTTGCGAAGTAAATGAAGGTAGAGCTATAGTAGCTTACAGCAACGGTAAAAAAACAAACAAAGCGATAGAAGGTCAGCAAAAAAAATATGATCTTCCAAAAGAATATAACAGATTTGTTACACTAACTGTGGCAAATACTGAGGCCGGTGATATAGATGTGGCACCGCTTAGCGAAGCTAAAGTGGTTAAAACCTCTTTTAACTCCAAAGGTAGAGGTTTCAGCGGTGCTATGAAAAGATGGAATTTCGGTGGCGGTCCTGCATCTCACGGACACAGATTTGGTAGAAGAACAGGATCGATCGGTATGTGTGAATGGCCGGGTCGTGTTATGAAAGGTCAAAAGATGCCGGGTCAATACGGTAATGCAAAAGTTACTGTAAAAAACGAGGTTTTATCTTTTGATGCTGAAAACAAAATCCTTGTTGTAGTTGGCTCAGTGCCAGGTGCAAACGGAAGTTTAGGTCGTATAAAGGTAGCTAAATAATGGGTGCTATAGTATTAAATGAAAAATTGGAAAAAGCCGGTGAATTAAACTTGCCGGAAAGTTTTGAGGGTATAAATCCTCATAACCTTTATCTTTATGTTAAAGCTTACCAGGCTGCAGGCAGAGCAAACACTGCTTCTACCAAAACAAGAGCCGAAGTAAGCGGCGGCGGTAAAAAACCATGGTCACAAAAAGGTGGCGGTAGAGCCAGAGCCGGTTCTAAAAGATCGCCTGTGTTTGTCGGTGGTGGACAGGTTTTTGGTCCAAAACCAAACAGAAACTATAATCAGAAAGTTAATAAAAGACAAAAAAAACTGGCACTTCAGTATGCACTTAACGAACATGCCAAAAACGGCAGTTTGTTTGTAGTTGACAGTATAGAAGTTGCAAGCGGAAAAACAAAAGATGCTTACAGTATGTTTAAAGCATTGAATGTTAGAGATGCTCTTTTTGTAAAATCTGTGCTAGATGAGAAAACTTATCTTGCATTTAGAAACATACAGGATACTTTTTTGATAGAAGAGCATGAGTTAAATGCTTTCCTTGCTGCTGCATACAGAGCTGTAGTTATAGAAAAAGCGGTATGGGAAAATCTGACAAGTGAGGCTAAATAATGGCAGATATAACAGATATAAAAGCTATACTTTATACTGAAAAGACTTTGGGTCTTGGTGATGATGGTGTAATAGTAGTAAAAACTTCTCCAAAAATGACCAAAAACGGTCTAAAAGCTGTTTTTCAAGAGTATTTTGGTGTATCACCACTGAAAATAAACTCTTTGAGACAAAACGGAAAAGTTAAGAGATTTAGAGGTATTGTTGGAAAACAACCTGATTTCAAAAAATTCTATGTAAAGCTTCCTGAGGGAGCTCAAATAGAAAATTTGGCGGTGTAACATGGCGATAAAAACATATAGACCAATAACTCCAAGCAGAAGATTTTATACAAACATAGAAAATTCTGACATAACTGCAAAAGCAAGTGTCAGAAGTTTGCTTAAAAAACTTCCTGCAAAAGCGGGTAGAAACAATCAGGGTAGAATAACATCAAGACACAAAGAAGCAGGTGCTAAAAAACTTTACAGAATAATCGACTTCAAAAGAAACAAATTTGGAGTTCCAGGTGTTGTAAAAACTATAGAGTATGATCCATACAGAAACTGTAGGATAGCACTTGTTGTATATGCAGACGGTGACAAAAGATACATACTTCAGCCAAAAGGTTTGAAAGTAGGCGATACTATAGAAGCTGCCGAAGGCGGTCTTGATGTAAAAACAGGTAATGCTATGAAACTTAAAAACATACCTGTTGGTACACTTGTTCACAACATAGAGCTAAAACCGGGCAAAGGCGGTCAGATAGTAAGGTCTGCTGGAACTTCAGCTCAAATCATGGGTAGAGACGGCAAATATGTAAGCCTTAGACTCCCATCATCTGAGATGAGACTTGTTCTTGGTGAGTGTATGGCTACAGTAGGTGTAGTCGGAAATGAAGATTATGCAAATGTTGTTTTGGGTAAAGCCGGTAGAACCAGACATATGGGTATCAGACCTCAAACTAGAGGTAGTGCGATGAACCCTATAGATCACCCACACGGTGGTGGTGAAGGTAAAACAAACTCAGGTCGTCATCCGGTAACTCCATGGGGTAAACCGACTAAAGGTGCTAAAACAAGAAGAAAAAAAGCTAGCGACAAACTAATAATCGCTAGAAGAAAATCAAATCCTAAGAGGTAAGTAGATGGCTAGAAGTGTAAAAAAAGGTCCATTTGTTGATGACCATCTAATGAAAAAAGTGCTTAAAGCAAAAGAAAGCGGCGATAAAAAGCCTATAAAAACATGGTCAAGAAGATCTACCATAGTTCCTGATATGTTGGGACTTACTATAAATGTTCATAATGGTAGATCTTTTGTTCCTGTATATATAACTGAAAACCATATAGGTTACAAACTCGGTGAATTTGCACCGACTAGAACTTTTAAGGGCCACAAAGGCACCGTTCAGAAGAAGGTAGGTTAATCATGGCTAGAGCATTATTAAGATTTGTTCGTGTATCACCTACAAAATCTCGCTTGATAGCAAGAGAGATTCAGGGGATGAATGCTGAAGAAGCACTTGCTGCTTTAGAGTTTACTCCAAACAAAGCGGCTAAAATCATAGCAAAAGTTGTAGCTTCTGCAGTTGCAAACAGCAACTTAGAGCCTGAAGACTGTGTTATAAAGTCATGCAGAGTAGATAACGGGCCGGTTTTAAAAAGATTCAGACCTCGTGCAAGAGGTATGGCATCTGGTATAAGAAAACCGACAGCACATATATTAGTAGAAGTAGAGGGTAAATAGTATGGGTCAAAAAGTAAATCCTATTGGACTTCGCTTGGGAATAAACAGAAACTGGGAGAGCAGATGGTTTCCTAACTTTAAAACTGCTCCTGAGGCTTTAGGTGAAGATTATAAGATAAGAAAATACCTTAAAAAAGAGCTTTATTATGCAGGTGTTTCAAATATAATCATAGAAAGAACGGTAAAAAAACTAAGAGTAACTATAGTTGCAGCCAGACCCGGAATCATCATAGGTAAAAAAGGTGCAGATATAGAAAAGCTTAAAAACACTCTTGAGAAGCTGGTTGGAAAACCTATAGCTGTAAATATAAAAGAGGAGAAAAAAGCTCAGATATCTGCTCAACTTGTTGCTGAAAATGTAGCTACATCTTTGGAGAGAAGGGTAGCATTTAGAAGAGCTATGAAAAAGGCTATGCAAAATGCCCAAAGAGCAGGTGCAAAAGGGATCAAGATAGCAGTTTCAGGAAGACTCGGCGGTGCTGAGATGGCAAGAACTGAGTGGTATCTTGAAGGAAGAGTTCCGCTACATACACTAAGAGCAAAAATTGACTACGGTTTTGCAGAAGCTTTGACTACTTACGGGATCATAGGTGTTAAAGTATGGATCTTCAAAGGTGAGGTTTTAACCAAAGGTATACCTCAGGAAAAAGCTGAAAAACCTAGAAGAAGAAGATCTAGAAGTAGCAAACCAAACAAAGGTGAATAATCATGTTGATGCCAAAAAGAACAAAATACAGAAAATACCAAAAAGGTAGAAACAGAGGAAAAGCTACAAGCGGTAACAAGCTTTCTTTTGGAAACATAGGTATAAAAGCTGTTGAAGCAGGCAGAATAAACTCAAGACAGATAGAAGCTGCCAGGATCTCAGCAACAAGACATATAAAAAGAAACGGAAAAATCTGGATTAGAGTTTTCCCTGACAAACCTCTTACCAAAAAACCTCTTGAAGTTAGGATGGGTAAAGGTAAAGGTGGTATAGATCAGTGGGTTATGAACATCAAACCAGGTAGAATCATATTTGAGATGGGTGGTGTTGAAGAGTCTCTTGCCAGAGAAGCTTTAACTCTTGCTATGCACAAGTTACCATTCAAAACAAAAATCGTAACTTCGGAGATGAGTAATGAAATATTCTGAATTAGAGGGTAAAACAGTAGAAGAGTTAAAAGCTCTTTTGAAAGAGAAAAAAGGTGAGCTTTTTACTCTTAGAATAAAACACAAAACAATGCAGTTGCAAAATACTAGTGAGCTAAGAGTAGTAAGAAAAGATATAGCAAGAATAAACACTGCAATAACTGCAGCATCGAAGTAGAGGTGGCAATATGACACATAAAAGAGAGATTCAAGGAACGGTTGTAAAAATTGCCGGTGACAAAACAGCAACTATTTTGGTTGAAAGAAGGGTAATGCACCCAAGATACCACAAAGTTGTGAAAAGATTTAAAAAATATTTGATTCATGATGAAAAAAATGAACTCAAAGTTGGAGATGAGGTTGTAGCAGTTGAATGCAGACCAATCTCAAAAAGAAAGGCTTTTAGATTAAAAAGCATTGTGGGAGCTGAGTAATGATTCAAAGTTTTTCTCGTCTAAATGTAGCAGACAACACAGGTGCTAAAGAGATTATGTGTATAAAAGTGCTTGGTGGGTCTAAAAGAAGATATGCAAGAGTAGGTGATATCATAGTTGCTTCAGTTAAAAAAGCTATACCTACTGCAAAAGTTAAAAAAGGTAAAGTTGTAAAAGCTGTTGTTGTTAGAACCAAAAAAGAGATCCACAGAGAAAACGGATCGCTTATAAGATTTGATGACAATGCGGCTGTAATCCTGGATAATAAAAACGAACCTGTAGGAACAAGGATATTTGGTCCTATAAGTAGGGAAGTAAGATATGCCGGATTTATGAAAATAGTTTCTCTAGCACCGGAGGTTGTGTAATGGCAAAGCTTAAAATAAAAAAAGGTGATTTGGTTGAGATAATCACCGGTGATGACAAAGGTAAACAAGGAAAAGTTCTTCAAGTTTTACCTAAGAAAAACAAAGTTATAGTTGAAGGTTGCAAAATAGCAAAAAAAGCTGTTAAACCAACCGAAGAGAACTCTAAAGGCGGACATGTTAACAAAGAGATGCCTATAGATGTATCTAATGTAAGAAAAGTGGAGGCATAATAAAATGGCAACTCGATTAAGAGAAAAATATAACCAAATAAAGCCTGAGCTTCAAAAAGAACTGGGAATCGAAAATGTTATGCAGATACCTGCAATAGAAAAAGTTGTTATATCTGTCGGTGCCGGTTTTGCAATGAAAGACAACAAACTTATGAAAAACATTCAAGAGACTATAAGCACTATAGCAGGTCAGGCAGCAACTATAGTAAAAGCAAAAAAATCTGTTGCAGGATTTAAAGTAAGAGAAGGTATGCCTGTTGGTGTTAAAGTTACACTAAGAGGTGACAGAATGTATGCTTTCCTTGACAGACTCATCTCTATAGCTCTTCCAAGGGTTAAAGACTTCAGAGGTGTTGCAAGAAATGGGTTTGATGGAAGAGGAAACTACAACTTCGGTATAGATGAGCAGCTTATATTCCCTGAAGTAAATTATGATTCTATCATGCAGATACATGGTATGAACATTACTATAGTTACTACTACCGAAGATGACAAAGAAGCATACACACTATTGGAAAAAATGGGTATGCCATTTACTAAAGGGAGCAGATAATGGCTAAAAAATCTATGATAGCAAAAGCAAAAAGAAAGCCTAAATTTAAAGTAAGAGCATATACAAGGTGTCAGATATGCGGTAGACCAAAATCAGTGCTTAGAGATTTTGGTATATGTAGAGTTTGTTTTAGAAAAATGGCAAATGAGGGACTTATCCCGGGTGTTAGAAAGTCAAGCTGGTAGGCTTGATACTACTAATAACTAGCAAAAGGAAAAGAAAAAATGGTAAATGATTTAATCGCAGACGGACTTACTCGTATAAGAAATGCAGGTATGAGAAGACTTAGCACTGCAACACTTCTTCACTCAAAAGTTGTAGAAGCAATCGTAAACATCCTTGTTGAAAAAGGATACTTAGAGAGTGCTAATGTTGTTGAAGACGGAGTTAAAAAAACTATAAATGTAGTTTTGAAATATGACGAAAATGAAAGATGTGTTATAAATGAGCTAAAAAGAGTTTCAAAACCGGGTAGAAGGATCTACAAAGGTAGAGATGATATAAAAAGATTTAAAAACGGATACGGAACTATTATAGTTAGCACATCTAAAGGTGTTTTACCAAACGATAAAGCTTACGAGCTTGGTATCGGTGGTGAAGTTCTGTGCACAGTATGGTAAGAGGAGAGTGTAATGTCAAGAATTGGTAAAAATCCTGTTGAATTTCCTGCAGATATACAAGTAACTGCAGAAGGTAATGTGCTTACATTTAAAAAAGGCAACAAAACTATGACTCTTGATACAAAAGGCAATGTCGCTTTTAATATCGAGGGAAATGTTTTAACTTTTTCTCCGTTATCAGATGCAAGAGAGCATAGAGCTTTTTGGGGAACATACAGAGCTTTAAGTGCTAACATAGTAGAAGGTCTGACAAAAGGTTTTGAAAAAAGACTTGAGATAAACGGTGTTGGTTACAGAGCTCAGGTAAAAGGAAAAGTTCTGAATATGCAACTTGGTTTTTCTCATGATGTTAACTATGACCTTCCAGAAGGTATAGAAGCAAGTGTTGAGAAAAATGTTGTTATCCTTAAAAGCCATGACAAACAGCTTTTGGGACAGGTAGCAGCCGAGATAAGAAGTTTCAGACCGCCTGAACCTTACAAAGGCAAAGGTATAAAATATGTTGATGAGCATATTGTCAGAAAAGCCGGTAAAACGGCTAAGAAATAGTGGAGGTAGTATAAGATGAATGCAAGAGTTTTAAAGAAAAAACTGACAAACCGCATCAAAAGAAAAAAAAGAGTAAGAGCAAAGATAAGCGGGACTGCCACACTACCTCGTGTATCTATTTTTAGATCTAACAGATACTTGAGTGTTCAGGCTATAGATGATGCTTCAAACTCAACTATAGTAGGACTTAACTCAAAATCAATCGGTCAAAGAGCAAACAAAGCAGGTGCAGAGGCTCTTGCGGCAGAGTTTGCAAAAATGCTTAAAGAAAAAAACATAGACTCAATCGTTTTTGACAGAAACGGGTATCAGTATCACGGTGTAGTTGCAGCATTTGGTGATGCACTTAGAAACAATGAAATTAAGTTTTAGGGGACACCATGGAGATAAATAGAGAAGAATTCGAAGAAACGATAGTAAACATCGGTCGTGTTACCAAAGTTGTAAAAGGTGGTAGAAGATTCAGATTTACCGCACTAGTTGTTGTTGGTAACAAAAAAGGTGTTGTAGGTTACGGAACCGGTAAAGCTAAAGAGGTTCCTGATGCTATAAAAAAAGCACTTGACAATGCATTTAAAAACCTGACTCATGTAAAAATCAGAGGAACAACCGTAGCTCATGACATTGAGCATAAATACAATGCAAGCAAAATTATAATAAAACCGGCAAGTGAAGGTACCGGTGTTATCGCCGGTGGTGCTGCAAGACCGGTTTTGGAGCTTGCCGGGTATCAGGATGTTCTGACAAAATCTCTTGGTTCTAACAATCCAAACACTTTGGTTCGTGCAACTATAGAAGCACTTTCAAGAATAAAAGGATAGAAGATGGGTATAGAAAATCTAACTCCGGCTCCTGGTTCAACTCATAAAACTAAAAGAGTAGGTAGAGGTCAAGGCTCAGGAATGGGCAAAACTTCTACAAGAGGCCAAAAAGGTCAAAAAAGTAGAAC
>WFOM01000270.1 GCA_015488075.1 Helicobacteraceae bacterium
ATATAGTTACAACAGAGTCGGCATGGGTGTGATCAACAAACTTAAACGGCACAAATGAATGAAGTATAGCCTCTATTGAAGGGTTTGGGAAGCTTTTGTCCGTCATAGCTTCTTTTTGAAACTTTACCATATCGCTGTCGCTTAAACTTTCAAACTCTAACAGATCAAGCAGTTTTTTTATGCTAACAGGTGTAAACCCCTCTTTTTTTATAGTAGATAAATCCCAACCGCTACCTTTTACATACAAAGTATCACCGATTTTGACAGAGGTATTTCCACCTCCATGAAGCACTAAAGTATCATCTTTTCCTAAAAGGTTTGATGTATAAACCCTTAACTCTATATCACTCATCAACTCATCTTTACCAAAAAATCAAGCTCATCGGTATATTTTTTTTCACAATACTGTTCAAAATACTTTTTATAAACTTTATAGTGTGGTGATGTTTTATGTCCATTTAGAGCTTCCTCACTCTCCCAAGTCTCAACCGCCATAAATTTTCTTGGGTTTTCTTTATACTGGTAGATGTTGTAGTTTAGACAACCATCTTCAGCTTTGCTTGGGATTACCATCATCTCTAAAAGCTCTTTTAACTCCTCTACAAAATCCTCTTTTGCTATAAATGTTACCCTTTTTGTTATAGTTGCCATATTTCACCTTAAATTGATTATGTTAAAAAAATTTTACCGTTTAAAACCTTAATTTTACCTGCTAACTCATACTCGTAAACTTTTGTGTCGTATTTTGCAACAGCTTCATCAAATGTTGGATTTGTTTTACAAAACTCTAAAAAATCATCTTTTATTTCATTGTCTTTTATACCAAAACCCTCTAAAAAACTATCTATATCATATATGGGTTTTGCTTTTTGTTCTTGTAGAAGCTTGTGTGTAAGCCTGCTTTCATTTAGTCTATGCGGTAAAACATATATATCTTTGTTTTGTTTTAAGGCAAACTCTATACTTCTTTGTGTTCCGCTGTTTTCATCTGCATATCCGACTATCAAAACTTCACCAAGAGCAACTATAAGTTCGTTTCTTATAGGAAAATTGTATATGTTTGACGGTGTGTTAGGTTCAAATTCCGATAAAACAAGTCCGTTTTGCTCTATATCTTTTATCATATTTGCATTTGTTTTTGGGTATCTTTTATCTATACCCGTAGCTGAGATCATGATAGTGTTTTGGCTGCCTGCTCCCATATGTGCATAGGTATCTATACCTATAGCTCCACCACTAACTATAATAAAACCGTTTTGGGAGAGTTTTTGTGATAGTTGATATATGGTTTGCTTTGAGTATTCGTTTGCTCTTCTTGAGCCTACTATGGAGATTTTTCTTTTGTTTAAAAGTTTTAAATCACCTTTGTAGTAAAGCTCTTTTTTATAATACTCTGTTTTTATTTTGTTAAAGTTGGTTGACATATATCAAATCTACATCTTTTAGGATATTTTTTGACTCTTTTAAGGCTTTTATAGTGTTTTTATGAGGATGCCCTATGGCTATGGCAATACCGTATTTTTTAGAGATTCTTATAGCCTCTTTTATCTGTTTTTTTATAGATGCAACATCACCTTTGTGGTCCAAAAACACATCTCTTGCTATATATCTATTGCCATACAGCTTCATTACTCTTGGCACCTGGGTTTTGGCTGTTGTCCTACTGTCAATGAATGTTATATCAAAATCATCCAAAACTTTTATAAGCCTTTTAACCGCTACTAAATCTGAAGTAAATTTACTTCCTGTATGATTGTTTATGTAGTGAACTCTTGGAAAATCTTTTTTTATCTTTTCAATTCTTCTTTTTATATCATCTACACTGTCATCAACCCTTAGAGTGTTTTTCTCCTCTTTGTGAAAATTCATAGCTTCCATCGGCAGATGTATCATATATATCTTTTCTTTTGCCGCAAGTTTTGGAGTATCGGGATGTATGGGACTTGGAGGGAAAAAAGACATCGTTACAGGGATGTGCAGTGATTTTATATCTCTTACCTGATATGCAAAAGATACATCATCAAATATTATGGCAATTTTTGGTTTTTTTGTATGAAGTTTGGTTTTGTGTTTTATAGGTTTTAAAACTTCGCTGTCACTTACTTCATGTGCTGCCGTTACATCTTTTTTTCTTTCCTCTTTAAGTATAGATTTTAGTTCATCTTTGAGGTTTTTTGTATCGGTTTTTAGTTTGTGTAACTCTTTTTTGGTTTTTATCTTGTGTTCATTCAGTTTTTGTGTATAACTTTGTTTTGCATCACCGTATCCAAAGTAGTATCCGGCTAAAAATGTGCTAAGAAGCAGTATAAATCCGCTTAAAATCCATGCTGTTTTTGTAAGTATCTGATGAGAAAGATCAAAAGATTTTTTTTTCTTTTTGTTTTTTTTCTTTGGCATTTATAACCTTATGTTCTGTAGTCTGCATTGATTTTTATATACTCATAGCTCAAATCACAGCTGTAAGCTACAAATGTTCCATCACCTATGCCAAGGTCACACTTTATACTAAACTCTTTTTTCTTCATCACTTCTGCCGCTTTTGCTTCATTTTCTTCGTCAAAAAGGATATTTCCTTTATCATAAACCAAAACATCATCAAAAGATATACTCAGTTTTTCTTCATCTGCTTCTATACCGCATGATCCTATGGTAGAGGCTATCCTTCCCCAGTTTGGATCTTCACCGAATACGGCAGTTTTTACAAGAAGCGAGTTTGAAAGTGCCTTTGCCGCTTTTTTTGCCTGGGCATCGCTTTTGGCACCCGTTATACTAAATGATACAAGTTTATTGGCTCCTTCGCCGTCACGAACAATCTCTTTTGCAAGATAAAGCATGATCTTATAGAGTGCTTCTATAAATGCATGTTTGTCATATGCTTTTGATTTTCTGTTTGATAGAAGTAAAACCGTATCGTTTGTTGATGTGTCTCCATCTACACTTATGGCATTGAAAGTTACTTCAACCGTTTCTTTTAATATCTCTTCCATATCCTCTTTTGGTATATCTGCATCGGTCGTTATAAAACAAAGCATAGTAGCCATGGCAGGGTCTATCATACCTGCACCTTTTGCGATACCGCCTATTTTGAAACTACTGCCGTCTTCAAGTGTTACTTTGTATGCTATCTCTTTGTGGGTAGAGTCTGTTGTCATTATCGCTTTTGCACATTCGGTTGAGTTTTTTTTGTAAAAGTCAAATTTTTTAAGTCCTGTTATGATCTTTTCTTTCGGAAGTCTTACACCTATAACACCTGTTGAACTCATGACAGGGTTTATCATATCTTTTGGAAGGTTTGAAAGTATCTCTTCTATATCATCTATTCCCTCTTTACCGGTTAGTGCATTTGCATTTTTTGAGTTTACAAGCACAAAGTTTGTTTTAAAATCACCCTTTTGTTTAAAATGTTTTATACATGCAGCACTGAATTTGTTTTTAGTAAAAACCGAAGCAACATCACATAGTGTGTCACTGTGTATATATCCAAGATCGTTTTCACCGCTCTCTTTTAACCCTATGTTTATACCGTCGGCAAAAAAACCGTCTGCCAAAGTTATACCGCCCTCAGCCTGCTCAAGTCTATACATATTTAAGCTCCTTAGGTTTTATCCTCTTTCTTATAAGATCTTTTGTCATTTTTATACCGTTGTGACTTCCTATTAGAAGCAGTTTTGATTCACTGTTTATTATGGTGTCACCTTTTGGCATTGGCAAAAATTTGCCGTCTTTTCTTTTTATACCTATAACTGAAGTGTTTGCTATGTCTCTTATGTGTGTTTCTTTTAGTTTTTTCAGCACCATCCAGCTGTATTTCGGAACAAATACCTCTTCCATAGTCAAAGTGGCATCACTTCTGTATAAAAACTCTTCTAGTAGGTTTTGCATATCGGGTCTTGATGCTATGGCACTTACTCTCTGGGCTGTAAGTTTTGTAGGATTTACAACGGTATCTGCTCCAAGTTTTTTCAGTTTTTCAACATCGCTTTGATTTTGTGCAGCTGAGATTATATAGTATGGTCTTGGAACGAAGTGCTCTTTTTCAAAAAGCCTAACAGAAGCTATAAGTGCTATGTTGTCAGATATGGAGCTAGAGAGCGTTATAAGACCTTTTGCACTTGCAAGGTGTGATTTTAGCATGGTCTCTTCCGCATGCGGTTCTGCACATATAAAGTAAGGGTATTTGTGTTTTTTTGCCAACTCTTCTATATCTTCTCTTGGATCTACTACAACAAAAGGGATATGGTTATGTCTTAGTTCTTTGGTCAGCTCAACCGTATAATCGTTGTGGTAACACACAACAAAATGTTTTTTCAACCTTGCAATCTTGTAAAGCATACTTCGCTCCTTTAAAATCGATAGAAGAGTTCCTTTGTTTATCTCATTTACCAGTATACCTACAGCCAGAGAAAATATGGCAAAACCGGTTATGATAAGTGTTATGGTAAAAATTCTTCCGGCCTGTGATATAGGTGCTATCTCACCAAAACCGACTGTTGTAAATGTTATACCTGTTTGGTATATGGCATCCATAAGGTTCATATCATCTATGATGACATAACCCATAGCACCGACTAACATTATAGCAACCGTAAGTATAAGCGGTAATCTAAAAGGTTTTAGTTGAGGGTATATGGATGGAACGATTTTTGGATCAGGTTTTGAGGAACTCTCCCAATGGAGAAATTTTTTGAGTTTTTTAAAAAGGTTCATAACCTTTCACTTAAAAGTTATGAACTCTTTTTTTTCATCGTTCTTAAAGCTTTTGCTGAAACTTTGATTTTTTTTCTTGTTCCGTCTTCAAGAGTGATTCTGACTGTTCTTAGGTTTGGTAAGAATCTTCTTTTTGTTCTGTTTTTAGCGTGAGAAACATTGTTCCCGCTCATAGGTCCTTTACCGCTAATAGCACATTTTCTTGCCATTTTTTATCCCTTAATTTGGTTGTGGTTTTAAAAAAAGTTTAGAATTATACCCTAAAAAAACAAAAATATCGCTTAAATGTAAAAATGGGAATTGAGGATTGAGATAAACAGTGCTTTTTTATTTTAGTTTTATTATAAAGTAGGTAGAATTAAACAGAAATTATTTAAAGGTGACATGTTTGATAACAAAAGATGATATAGAAGAGTTTATATCCAAGCTTCCGCCCGCTCCAAAGACAGTAAATGAGACTGTAAAACTTTTAAAAGCGGGTGAATTAAACAAAGCCGCAAAAGTTGCCTCTGAAGACAAAGCACTGAATCTTTATCTAAAAGATCTTTTAAACAAACCTGCCTTTGGTCTTACAAAAGAGGTAAGCGATACCGTTCAGATCTTTTCCATACTGGGTATAAACGGTTCTTTGCAGGCTATATACAACTACCTTTTAAATATGATTTCTCCGAAAAAATGGATATATTTTAATCTGAATCAAAAAAAGTTTAACGATTTTCAGGCTGAACTAAGTGCTAACTGGAAAAAAATACTTGATTATCTGAAGGTAAAAGACGGTGATATAGAAGCAAGTATATCTCTTCTTCCGTCATCCGTAATAGTGTGTGAAGCACTGTTTAACAAAAACAAAAAAGATGTTGAGCTTGTAAGAAGCTCTTTGGATATAGATTTAAACACAATCCTAAAAAGACTCAGCGGTTATGATATATTTGATGTTTGTGTCCTGATAGCAAAAAAATGGGAGATGGGAAAAAATATACAAAAGATTGTAAAATATTCATCAGGGATTGTAAAAGAAGATACAAACGATGAAACCGTAGTGTTTGCCAAATGGATGCATTTACTGCTTTTTTATATCCTCTCAAAACCGGAGTTTATAGAAAGCGGACTGAATGATTTTATAGAGTTTAAGATAGAGTTTGTAACAGATATATATGATGATTTCAGCAAGGTTATTAAAACAGTATGAGAGCAGTAGTTAAAAACGGTATAGGTGTTTTTCATCCACAGGGATTTTTGGACGGCAATAGTGTAAATGCACTTTTGAGTGTAGAAGATATAGAAGCTACTATAAAGATAAATGCCGATATGGTTTTGGTTTCACTAAAAAGGGTTGTTTTTTTTAACAGAAACGGACTTGACCAATTTGTAAAGATGTTTGACAAAGTCAAAAAAGCAAAACATATAACAGTCGGGTTTTGTGATTATGACGAAAAAAAATATGAGACCATAAAAAGATTTTACGAAAAAGAACTGACATTTTCACTGTTTAAAACTCTGGAAGTTGCTGAACTTTTTTCAAACGGTCTTAAAAATAAAAACAAAAATGTTTTGGTTTGGAGTGATGACAAATCTCAAAGAACCGCTATGGCTATAGAGCTTCATGACAGAGGCCACAACCCCATAGTAGCTCAGACAAAACAGGAGTTTTTGGAGAAAAAAGCAAACAAAGAAGCATATGATGTTATAGTAGAAGATACATTTTTGGGTATGATGGGACAACAGGTTGCGGCAAGAGTTACCGCAAATGCTATTATATACACTGTAAGTGGA
>WFOM01000271.1 GCA_015488075.1 Helicobacteraceae bacterium
AGTCTATACCCACAACTTTTTCAAAATCTTTTGCAAGTTCAAACGATGCTCTGCCTACAGCACACCCTATATCTAGTGCTACATTTTTATTTGTCGTGTATTTTACAACCTCTTTTACACAATTTTTTAAAAAGTTTTCAACTCCAAAGGTATTTTCTTTTGAGTAGTGAAACTCAAGATACTCTGAGATTATATCATCTTGTTCGTAGTAGTTTGTTTTCTCTTTGTTGTTAGATATAGCAAGTCTAAATCCCGCATGCTGGTAAAAATGTCTTCTAAATGCATATCTTGAGTGTTTTAGGATCAAATTGCCGCTGCTTGCCCATGATGAACCCAAAATAATGTTGTGTTTTTCATCAAGTGTCGGTGTAGTAAAATCATCATAAAGAGGATGAGGTTTAAATCCTTCAAATGCTCTTATGGGAGTTTTAGAGTGTTGCCACACATTTCCTACAACATCATATATAACATCGCCGCTTTTTGTTTTAAAGGGATGCATATCAACGGGAGTGGATGATGCAAATTTGAAGTCATGATTTGCTTTTTCTTTAGTAACAACCTCATCCAGTTCACAATACTCCCACATAGCAATGTATTCTGCTTCGCTCATAAGGGTGTATTTTTTACCATCTTTTTTTGATTTGTATCTGGTGTATGCCATAGCTTCAAGGTTGCTTACTTCAACGGGAAAGTTTTTTGGCATAGGGGTTATTTGAGCCATATATCTATACTCATATTCTCCATCAAAATCCTCAACCCAAAAAGGTGGATGTTTTATGCTATTTTTAGTTATAAACTCCCACCCTTCTTCATCCCAGAACTCTTTATTTTCATATCCTCCATCTTTAACAAACTCCATAAACTCTTCGTTTGTTACCAGATGGTTTGAGACATAAAACTCATCAAGTTCTGCTTCAAATCTGCCGTATTCGTTATCCCATCCGTAGTATTTGTCATTTTCAAAAGATTTGCCGAGTTTAACTTTGGTTGATGGTATTTTTACAAATTTGGTCTTTAGTTTTTTCCCTTCATCGCTAAAGTAGTATCTAAAACCTTTAACATCTTTTACAAACTCTATGGGCATTTGTCTGTGAAGGACCAAAGAGGTTTCTATATGTATCCTCTCATGCTCTATCCCCATTAAAACAGCCCACATACTTGAGTTCCAATTTATAGGCAGAGTAAAATCAAGACTCTCTATAACATCCAAAACAACTGTTTTTACCTTTTGTCTATATTCTCTTACTTCAGATACTTTTGGCCATTTTATCTTGGAGTAGTCAAGATCATCCCACTCCATCTCATCAACACCCACGGCAAAGAGTGATTCAAACTTCTCGTTTATCCTGTCATTTAGCACTTTTGCCAAAATCAGTTTGTTTATATAAAAGACAGCGGTATGTCCGTAGTAAAATATCATGGCATGTCTTGTTTTTTCACTTTGTTTGTAAAAAACACTCTCATCTTTTAGATATTCAAAGATTTTTTCAAAAAGCTCAAATGTTTCTAAAAAGTAGTTTTTTATCTCTTCTCTTTTTTTATCTATATTATCACCATCAAGCCTTATGCTTATCATCTAAAACTCCACAAAATATCTTTTTCTGTTTTTATAAACCGCACACTGTGTATATCCTACCTCTTTTGCGAGGTTTTCAGCCTCTTGTGCATATCTTGAAACCTGAGCGGGTGAGTGTGCATCGCTTCCGAATGTTATGGGTATCTCAAGCTCATAAGCAAGTTTTAGTAAATCTTTTGAAGGGTATGATTCTTTGCAAGGTTTGTCATAACCTGCCGTGTTTATCTCCAGAGTCATATCTGCTTTTTTTATAGCTTCAAGTGCTTTTTTTGCATATTCACGAGGTGTTTTTTTCTTTGGGTAGTATTTGAAAACTTTTATAAGATCCAAATGTCCTACTATGTCAAAAAATCCGGTTTTTGCCATATCTTCCACCGTGTCAAAATATTTTTCCCAAATCGAGTCTATATCTTTGTCATCATATTCTCTTAAAAACTCGGGATTGTCAAATCCCCACTTGTCCAAAAAATGAACCGAGCCTATAAGATAGTCAACATCCGCTTCAAGCACCCTTTTATCCATATGCCCAGGCAGATAGTCAACTTCATAACCAAGCAAAACATCTATATTTTCTTTATATTTTTCTTTTATCTCTTTTACTTTTTCTTCATAAAAGTTCATCTCGTCAAATTTCATTCTGTATTTCGGGTCAAAATCCATTGGTGCATGATCGCTAAACCCATAGATTTGTGTGCCGTTTTCTACAGCCAGTTCTACATACTCCTCTATCTCTCCTTTTGCATGGTTGCAAAGTTTTGTATGGTTATGTAAATCAACTTTCATAATTATCTCTTTTTGACTTTTAAATTTATAATTTTTATGATATTATACTAAAAATAAAGATAATTTTGGAGTTTAAAATGACTCAGGAAGAATTAGATGCATTGATGAATGAAGATTTGGACAATCTGCCTGAAGAGATACAGGAAGAAGCAAAAGAGGAACAGACAGAAGAGATAGCGGATATGCCGGAAGAGGGAAGTTACGGTAAAGTAGAAGCCACAAAGGCATGGCCACCACCTCCTCCAAGCGATGACAACAAAGTTGTGCATCAGCTTGACGATGTTACAAAAGAGTCTGAAGAAAAAGCAAACGAAATCTTAGAAGAGGTTGAGAAACTCGGTGATATTTTTATGGATACCGAAGAGGTTTTAAACTCGGTAAAAGAGGTTGTTGAGTCAAATTTAGAGACTTTTGAAAAACTAAGCCGGAAGTTTCCTTCTATAAACACATTTAAAGAACAGGCGGAAAAAACTAAAGATGTTCTAAACTCTCTTGATGATGCTATCAACAAGATGATGGACGGAAACGATGCAACCATGGATATCATGGATAAAATGCAGTTTCAGGATATCCACAGACAAAAAATAGAAAGGGTTATAAATATCATGAGAGCCCTTTCAAATTATATGAATGCACTTTTTTCAGGTAAGATTGATGATGAAAAACGGGTAAGCTCCGCTACACACATACACGGAGATACAACAACCGAAGATGTTGTTGATGAAGCAGATATAGAAGCACTACTAGAGCAATTTGGTAAAAAATAATCTTCAAAAAGTGGCTTTTGCCACCAAAATCCACAACAGAAAGACAATTATATGAAAAAAGTTGAATTACTCTCACCGGCAGGTAATTTGGAAAAACTAAAAATTGCAATAGAGTTTGGAGCAGATGCCGTCTATGGAGGGGTCAGCCATTTTAGTCTCAGGATAAGAAGCGGCAAAGAGTTTGATATGCAAAGTTTTAAAGAGGGGATAGATTATGCCCACAAAAGAGGCAAAAAAGTTTATGCTACCATAAACGGTTTTCCGTTTAACTCTCAGATAAAACTGCTAAAAAAACATATAGAACAGATGGCAGAGCTTGAACCGGATGCTTTTATAATCTCAACTCCTGGGGTCTTAAAACTTTGTCGTGAAATTGCCCCACATATGCCGCTTCATCTTTCAACACAGGCAAATGTGTTAAATGTTATGGATGCGAGTTTCTATCATGATATGGGAGTTAGTCGTATAATAGCAGCAAGAGAGATAAGCCTAAAAGACTTAAAAGAGATAAAAAAAGAGCTGCCTGAACTTGAGTTGGAGGTATTTGTGCATGGGAGTATGTGCTTTGCCTACAGCGGCAGATGTCTTATATCTACACTTCAAAGTGGAAGAGTGCCAAACAGGGGAAGCTGTGCAAACGACTGCAGGTTTCCTTATGAGATATATGCCGCAAATCCGGAAACAGGAACACTTTTCAAGCTTGTTGAGGAAGAGGGGATAGGCACATATATAATGAATGCCAAAGACTTAAATTTAGCTAGCCATATAAAAGAGATACTTGACAGCGGTGCGGTTGATTCACTAAAGATAGAAGGTAGGACAAAAACCTCATACTATGCCGCAGTTACCGCTAAAGCTTATAGGATGGCTATAGATGACTATTATACAGATAGCTATAACCCGCAAAAATATCAATACGAACTAGAATCTCTTCAAAACAGAGGTTATACCGATGCATATCTAATCTCAAGACCTTTTGAGAGAAACGATGCACAAAGTCTGGACTTTACCATACAGCTTGGCACTCATCAGGTTACAGGTGAAGTAACCGGGGACGGTGAGTATTTTATGTGCAAATACAAAACACTGCCCGGTGATGAGCTTGAGATAGTAGCACCGCTTGATGGTGAAATAACAGAATGTAAAAACGATATAGGCGAAGTTTATAAAAAAGATGACAGATATTTTCTAAAGCTAAACAGGATTGAAACAAAAAACGGAAAAATTTTAGATAGTGTCCACAGCGGCAATCTAAACCCTATAAAACTGCCTGTAAAACTGCCTCCATACAGTTTTTTCAGGATACCGTCAAGTCCGGATATGGGAACATACCCTAAAAAATGATATAATTTTAGCTAAAAAAGGGGATAGATGAAATTTGTATCGATCATTATAGGAAGCAAGAGCGATTATGAAACGATGAAAGCCTGTGCGGATACTTTTGAGGCATTTGGAGTAAACTATGAGCTTATAATCTCTTCGGCACACAGAAGCCCGGAGAGAACAAAAGAGTATATCAAAAAAGCTGAAGAAAAAGGTGCACAGGTTTTTATAGCAGCAGCAGGTATGGCGGCTCACTTAGCAGGAGTTTTGGCAAGTAAAACGGTAAAACCGGTGATAGGTGTTCCTATGAGTGCTTCGGCTCTTAGCGGTATAGATGCACTTCTCTCAACCGTTCAGATGCCGGCAGGTATGCCCGTAGCTACCGTTGCCATAGGAAAAGCAGGAGCTATAAATTCGGCATACCTTGCTATGCAGATACTTGCACTTGATGATGAGGAACTTGCCATAAAACTAAAAGAGGACAGGATCTCAAAAGCAAAAAAAGTTGAGATGGATTCTATGGAGATAGAAACGATACTGGGAGAATGAGATGGAGCTGATGAGCAAAGAGGAATATGCAAAGTTAACCGGTCTTAGTTTGGATGCTATCGAAGAGATGATAGAGAGAAAAAAGCTCTCTATAAAAGTCCAAGGGGGTGAGGTAAAAATCGACCCATCATCAGGAGTAAACGATATAGTCCCTATGCAACTAAAAAACCTCTCTGCTCAGACACAAAATACAAAAGAACTCACCGTAGGTTCAGAGTTTGTAGAAAAAACGATAGGAACCATAGTCAATCTTCACCAAAAAGTTCTTGATGCAAAAGATGAAACATTGGAGTCTTTGAAAAATGAAAACCAGTTTTTAAAAGAGGCGTTAGAATCTCTTCAAGAACTTTATGATGAAGACAGAAAAACGATAGAAACACTCCAAAAACAACTAAAAATCGCTCAAGACGAAGTTGAGTTTCTAAAAAGAAAATACAAACTAATGTGGAACAAAACCATAGAGGAACACACCTCTTGAATATAACACAAACTTGCGTAGAGTGTATAATCAACCAGTCAAAAAGGGTAGGTGATACTTTAGGGCTTGATGCTTTTACAAAAGAACACATAGTCAGCCTTACTACAGATATGAGTAAAAACTTCTCTTTTTTTCAAACTCCTCCCGAGGTTGCAACACCTGTTTATGAAACTATAGCAAAAACGATAAAAACAGATGATATTTACAAAGATATAAAAGCCAAATCAACAAAACAGGCCATCTCACTTTTACCTTTGCTGGAAGAAAAGCTCAAATCTTCAAACAACAGGTTTTTAACCGCCACAAAGATTGCTGTTGCCGGAAATGTTATAGATTTGGCAAGTGAGTTTAAATTTGATCTTGAAAAAGAACTTGACAAGATTTTTGAAACCGATTTTGCCATAGACAATACAAAAGAGTTTTATGAAAAGCTTTTAAACTCAAAAAAAGTAGTGATTTTGGGGGACAATGCGGGTGAGCATATATTTGACAGGCTTTATATACAAACTCTTAAAGATATGTTTGAGGATATAGAGTTTTTCTACTTTACAAGGGGTAAGCCCATCATAAATGATGTTACATATGATGAAGCGAAAAAAGCAGGTTTTGATGAGGTTTGCGAGGTTGTAGACTCAGGTGTGCCTACACCCGGATTTGTATATAATTTAGCAAACAAAAAAGCAAAAGAGCTTTTTGATAGTGCGGATTTGGTTATCAGCAAGGGTATGGGAAATTATGAATGCCTTACACCTTCACATAAAAAAGATATAGTATTTCTTCTAAAAGTTAAGTGTTCGGTTGTTGCTGCTTCTTTGGGACTTAATGTAGGCGATATAGTTTGTAAACATTAACTACACGAAAATAACACAATCTTTTTGCTAACATTACACTAACACAAAAATTTTATACTTTCGCTAACAATCCAATAAAAAGGCGTTAACATGGAGATGATAGAAAATTTGATCATAGATGAAAACAACATAGCATATAACAATGCTTTGGGCACTTCATACAAATTAAACGAAACAGGTAAAGATATCTTGGAATATTTAAAAAAAGGTCTCTCAAAAGATGAGATCCTTAACGAAATTGTTTCAAAATATGATATAGACAAAAAAGAGGCTTTTATAGATATACAAGATTTTTTTATAAAGCTTAAGTTGTATGGACTTGTATCATGAAAATAGCTGTTAGCGGACTTAACAATACAGACAATCCGGCTCCGGGTATACCGGTTATAAAAGGTATAAAAGATGAACATACAATCATAGGACTTTCATACGATCCAAACGAACCCGGAAACTATATGGGAATGTGTGAGAAAGTTTATCTTATGCCTTATCCTTCACTTGGTTTTGAAGAGCTTAAAAACAGGCTTTTATATATAAAAGAGAAAGATGGTATAGAAGCTGTTGTCCCAAACCTTGATGCAGAACTTCCTTTATATATAAAATACCAAAAGGATATAGAAGATATGGGAATAAAACTATTTTTACCCAGTTTGGAAAATTTTGAACTAAGAAATAAAAACAGACTTGACAAGTTATCGTCGGAATTGAATATAACTTATCCTAAAACTTATGAAATCACATCTATTAACGAGCTTGAAAAAATATCAAAAGAGGCATCTTTTCCTTTAATGATAAAAGGAAATTACTATAAAGCATACAAAGCTTACAATTTAGAGAGTGCAATAGAGTATTTTTATAAAATTTCTAATGAATGGGGATTTCCAATTTTGGTTCAAGAGGTTGTTAAAGGTGAAGAACTAAATTTAGTAGGTGTAGCTGACGGTAATGGAGAATTAAAAGGTGCAGTTACTATAAAAAAACTAACAACGACGGATATAGGAAAAATATGGACAGGTGTTACTATACATAATGAAAAGCTTTTAGAGATAGCTAAAAAGTTTGTAAAAGCTACAAAATGGAGAGGTGCTTTTGAACTAGAATGTATAGTGAATATGAATCATATCTATCTTATAGAGATAAATCCAAGGTTTCCGGCATGGGTTCATTTTGCAACAGAGGTTGGAGTAAACCTACCTAAAATGCTAATAAATTTGATTCAAGGAAAAAATGTCAAACAAAAGTTGGATTATCCGCAAAACAAGATGTATGTAAGATATACAGGCGAGTTTGTAACAGATATGAGTAACTTTACAAAAATTTTAACATCAAAGGAATTATAATGGAAAAAAAAGTTTATACAAAACCTACTATAAATAAAATAGAATTTGCAATGGCTTCAAAATACGGCAGTCCGTTAAGAACACAAAAAGTAAGAAGAGATATAGACGGTATAGATGTGCATGAACTTACTGAAAAATTCGGTTCACCTTTGTTTGTATTTAGTGAATCGAAGATAGAGGAGTTATATACAAAACTATATACGGCTTTTAATTCAAGATACAAAGATGTTACATTCGGATGGAGCTATAAAACAAACTATCTAAACGGTATATGTAAAGTTTTTCATAAATTAGGTTCAATTGCCGAGGTTGTTAGTGAGTTTGAGTATCAAAAAGCAAGAGCTTTGGGAATAGAGGGTAAAGATATAATCTTTAACGGTCCGTATAAACCTTATAATGATTTAAAGCTGGCTGTTAAAGAAGGTGCTAAGATTCATATAGACAATTTTTTTGAACTTAATGATTTGGAAAAGATTGCAGATGAGCTAAACCAAACTATAAATGTAGCTATAAGAGTAAATATGGATACCGGTATATATCCTCAATGGTCAAGATTCGGATTTAATTATGAAAGCGGTGAAGCATATGATGCTATAAAAAGGATCTATGAAACAGGCAAAATGAATCTTGTCGGACTTCATACACATATCGGGACATTTATGTTAGATGCTAATGCTTATCGTTTGGCTACAACAAAATTAATGATGTTGAAAGAGATAGCAGAAAAAGAGTTCAATGCCGAAATAGAGTATATAGATTTGGGCGGAGGTTTTGCCAGCAAATCGCATTTAAAAGGGATTTATCAATCACCGGAAGTTGTTGTTCCAACTGCTGAAGATTATGCTGAAGCTATAACAAATGCAATATATGAACATAACAAGTCTAAGAGACTTCCAAAACTTTATCTTGAAACAGGGAGAGCTTTGATAGATGAAGCAGGTTTCTTGCTTACATCGGTTGTAGGATATAAAAGATTTCCAGACGGTAAAAAAGGGTATATACTTGATGCTGGAGTAAATCTGCTTTATACTTCAACGTGGTATAACTTTAATGTAGAACTTGATAAACGGTATGAAGGTGAAAATGAACCAAGTGTTTTAAACGGTCCATTATGTATGAACATAGATGTGATAGAAGAAAATATAATGCTTCCTCCTCTTGATAGAGGCAGTCTCTTAACACTATCGCCTGTCGGTGCATATAATTACACACAATCTATGCAGTTTATAAGGTATAAACCGGCAGTTGTTCTTATAACAAAGAACGGAGAAGCCAAACTTATAAAAGAGATAGATGACTTGGCAACTATAAATTATAAAGAGGTTGAATAAGTTGATAACCAAAGAAGGTATGTATAATATACTAAAACCGTATTCAGCTATACTTTTTTTAGATAATAAAGTTGTGGCATTTGTTGTGTTGGCCATAACTTTTATAAATCCTTATGTAGCTATAAGCGGTATATTTGCTGTTGTTTTTACTATAGTCTTTGCTGAAATTATAGAATTTAAGGAGAGTTATCTTTCTGAAGGTTTTTATATATATAACTCTTTGTTGGTAGGTATGGGTATAGGATATCTTTATAAACCTTCTTTGATAAGTTTGTCACTTATAGCTATAACTTCTGCTTTGACATTTTTGTTGTCTTTTATGTTAAATAGGCTATTTTTATATTATAAGATACCTATACTTTCTCTCCCTTTTTCAATAGTTACTATGTTTGCATATCTTGCATCATTAAAATATTCCGGACTTCTTACCTCTATTGTAAACAATGCAACACTATTTGATATAGATTTACCTTTATATTTCAGCGGTTTTTTTAAATCGTTGGGAACTATACTTTTTCTACCTAATAATTTGGCCGGGATTTTGATTTTTGTTTTGATTTTGGCGGTATCCAGGATAATGGCTATAGTTTCTGTTAGCGGTTATTATTTTGGAGTTATATTGCATTCTTTGTTTATAGGTTCTTTGTATCAAGCTTTTAGTGATCCGTTTGCATTTAACTATATACTTGTAGCTGTTGCACTTTGTGGTATATTTTTACTTCCAACCATAAAAAATTTTTTTATAGCACTAATCGGTGTCGGGATTAGTGTAGTTTTAACAGATGCTATAGCAATTTTGTTTAACTACTATTTGATTCCTGTTTTTACATTACCGTTTAATATAACTGTTATTTCTTTTATATTTATATTGTCTATCATATACTACAAGGAGTTTAATACAAATATAAAACCGACTCCGGAAGCTTCACTCTCAAGTTATTTAAGCACTATTTTTAGATTTGGAAAAACTCCCGTTCAGATATCTTTGCCTTTTAGTGGACAATGGAAAGTTTACCAGGGATTTGATTCTAAATGGACACATAAAGGTGAGTATAAATTTGCTTACGATTTTGTAAAAACCAAAAACGGTCAAACTTTTAAAAACGATGGAGATTATTTGGATGATTATTTTGCTTTTGGTGAAGCTGTTTTTTCACCTGTAAGTGGATATGTAGTGGATTTAAGAACAGATTTAAAAGACAATTTTATAGGTGAAGTAGACAGAATAAACAACTGGGGAAACTATATAATCATAAAAAGCGATTACGGTTTTTTTGTAGAGATAAGCCATCTTATGCAGTTCAGTATAAAAGTAAATATAGGAGAGTATGTCAAAGAGGGAGATGTTATAGCAAAATGCGGCAACAGTGGTTATTCACCACAACCACATATACATTTACAGGTTCAAGATACAGGTGTAATAGGTGCCGTTACAAGAGAATTTTGCTTTAACAGGTATATCAAAGATGACAAGTTGATTATAAGTAATATACCTAAAGAAGATGAGGAAGTGGAAAATGTTATAGTAGATAAAAGCATAGAAGCAAGGTTGACATTTATCCTTGATGACAGATTTACTTATAACATTTATGAAGGATTTGTAAAAAAA
>WFOM01000272.1 GCA_015488075.1 Helicobacteraceae bacterium
ATATGTAGTAGTAACCATAGGAAGGATGGGCAAACCCAACAAACCGGACTACAAAATACCTCCCGGTTTGAAAAAAAAGGTAAATTTTACTTTGGATAACTGCAGTGAAAATGAAAAAATTCTGGTTGTGGGAGGCGGAGACAGTGCTGTGGAATACGCAGTTGAGCTGTCCGCAAAAAACGATGTGTATATATCTTACAGGAGAGGCACATTCAGACGGGCAAACCCAACAAACCGACAAAACATACAAAAAGCTATAGACTCAAAAAAAGTGACACCTCTTTTAAATACAAACATAACCGCTCTTGAAGATGAAGACGGAAAAGTAAAAGTTGTTTTTGAAGAGCATGAGCCGTTAGTATTTGACAGAGTGATATATGCCATCGGAGGGACAACACCAAGCGGTTTTTTGGCAAGCAGCGGTATAAAAGAGGTTGACGGAAAACCTTATCATGACGAGAACTACGAAACAAACATAAAAGGGCTTTTTGTTGCTGGGGATATCACTAAGGAAAGAGGAGGCAGTATAGCTCTTGGACTAAATCACGGATACAAAATAGCAAAATTTATCAAACAGAAGCTGTAAACAGTTTTTCTCTGTGGGACAATTCCCCATCATCTGTATGTAAAACCACCTCTATCTCATCTTCGAAAAAAGCATTTATCAAAAGAAGCTTTTCTTTGTTTCCAAATGCCGCTTTTTTACTGCATGTGATTATGGCATCTATAAGTGGCAGGTTGTCTGCAGTGCAAGACGAAAACAAAGTGTTCTCATGATAAATGTTTACCCTAACCGGCAAAATTTCATGTAAAATCTGGTTTTCTTTAAGCAAAGCTTCTTTGTCTATCCTGTTTTTGCTTTGCATCACTTCCAGAATCGATTCTCTTGCCAAATCCAAAATCAAACTCAACTTTTTGCCTCAACTTTTTTAATCTTATACATATTTATAGCTTTTATAATCGCCATAACTACTATCACCTGAAACAGTGCCGCCAGTATAAAAGCATAATAGTGTGTTTTGTCTATCGAATTTGCATGATATGCAAGAGTTGCCATCGCTATAAGAAGTGTAAGAGGCATAGAGTGTGAAAGACCTATAAGCACCGAGTCAACCACCCCCACTTTTTTAACAAACACCAAACCGGCTACAACCCTCATCAATATCATAACAACCGTAATTATAACAGCTTTTTCTATAAGACCTTTTATAAACAAAGCTTCCAGATTAAAGCTGGAGCCTATATATATGAAAAAAATCGGTATCAAAAATCCAAACCCAAAAGATGCCAGCTTCTCTGGCAAATCTTTTTTATGTTCAAAAAAAGTAGGTATAAACACACCTGCCAAAAATGCCCCAAATGCCAACTCAAGATGAAGATGTATCATAGTCGCCACAAGTATAAAAAATATCGCTATTGAGAGTCTGATATCCTGTTCTTTGTTGTCTTCTTCAGGCATCAAAAGGTGTGAAAGATGCGGACTCCACCAAAAAACGATTGTCATAACCCTAAACAACACAAACATAAAAATCAAAAACAGATTCAAAGATATTACACTCTCTATCAAATCCAAGCCAAATCCGTTTTGCAAAGCCGAAGCGGTAATGGTGAGTATACCTATACTTGCAACCTCTCCAATGCTTCCTATAACCAAAGAGTTTTCTATCCACTCCTGTTTGCCATACTCTTTGGCAAGTGTTGCAACCAGCCCTACCGATATAAGCGGCAACAGCACTATAAAAATTTTGCCAAGATGAAAATAAAGAGAAAAGAACAAAGAAATCGCATAAAGCAAAATCAAATACACAAATATCTTTTTTAAAAAAGAAAAAGGTATCTTTGTAAACTTTTTAAGATTTATCTCCGTTCCTGCTATAAACATAAGATACAAAAATCCTATCTCGGATATTATCTTAAAAAGCTCGCCGTCTTTTATAAATCCTACATACCCAAAAACAGAACCGAAAATTATCTCTATGGGGGTTGTCGGTAGTTTTAAAATTTTGGCAAAAAAAGGACTAAAGAGGATTATAAGAGATATAGAAACTATCTGAACAACAT
>WFOM01000273.1 GCA_015488075.1 Helicobacteraceae bacterium
AAAGGATATGTTTTAATAGCACCGGTTTTAAATGAAACTATGGATAAAAATTTTAAAGAAGAAGCAAGAATTTTAAAGATTCCAAAACAAATTAGAGCATATTTGTATAAAAACAGAGATATTTTTGAGATTGTTAAGCGATTATAAGATAAAATTTCATAATCAATTTTTTTTGGAGACAAATTTATATGGATGCAGCTAAATATATTTGGATGAACGGAGAATTTTTACCTTGGGAAGATGCGAAGGTGCATGTCCTTACTCACACCATACACTACGGTAACGGCGTTATAGAAGGGACAAAAGCATACAAAACACCAAAAGGGTATGCTATCTTCAGACTAAATGACCATACAAAAAGACTTCTTGAGTCTGCAAAAATGACTCTTATAAACATCCCTTACACATTAGAAGAGCTAAACAAGGCTCAGATAGAACTACTAAGAAAAAACGAGTTTGAAGGAAAAGAGGTTTATATAAGACCTTTTGCTTTTTTGGGTTACGGTGTTATGGGGCTTTATCATAAAAATGCACCTGTTGAGACTGTTCTTGCCGCATGGGAGTGGGGAGCATATCTTGGTGAAGAGGGGCTTGAGAAAGGTATAAAGCTCAAAATCGCTTCCATGACAAGACCGGCAAATACATCAAATATGGGAAAAGCAAAAGCAACGGCAAACTACCTAAACTCTCAAATGGCAAAATATGAAGCTATAGAGTGCGGATATGACGAAGCACTTTTGCTAGATGATCAGGGATATGTTGCTGAAGCAAGCGGAGCTTGTTTTTTCATGATAAAAGATGGTGAGATCATAACTCCTCCAAACGACAATTCACTCGCCAGTATAACACAAAAAACAGCTATAGAGATAGCACAAAATCTGGGATACAAAGTAACAAGAAGAAGAATCACAAGAGAAGAGATATATGTTGCCGATGAGGCATTTTTAACAGGAACCGCAGCAGAGATTACCCCTGTGGCAAATGTTGATGCAAGAGTTATAGGAAACGGCAAAAGAGGCGAGATTACAAAAGAGATACAACAAAAGTATTTTGATATAGTTTATGGAAGAGACAAAGAGTATGAACATTACTTAACTTATATAGATTAAGTTTAAAAAACACAAGGATAAAATTATGGCAGCGGATATGAATGATTATTTTAATAAAAAAAGAAGTGAGTCTTTCGGTCAAAACGGCGGTGGAAACGGCGGGGGTTCTAATATGCCGAATTTCAATATGAATTTTGGCGGTGCAAAAGCGGGTATAGTTTATTTTGTTATAGGTGTTGTGTTGCTTTTGTTGCTTGCAAAGCCGTTTGTTATAGTGGAAGAGGGTGAAAGAGGTATCTTAAGCACCAACGGTAAATATAGTGACCAGGCACTTTTGCCTGGGCTTCATTTTATCATACCGCTTATACAAAAGGTGTATATAGTTGATACAAGAGTCAGGATTATAAACTATGCAAGCAGATTTGAAGCCGGAAATGCGGTAGAAAAAGAGGGTATCATAACAAAGCCTTCTATTACGGTTTTGGACAAAACAGGTCTGCCTGTTGCCATAGAGCTTACTGTTCAATACAGACTAAATGCGGAACTTGCGGCACAGACCATATCTAACTGGGGTTTTAGCTGGGAAGAAAAGATCATAAACCCTGTTGTAAGAGATGTTGTAAGAAATGTTATAGGAAAATATGATGCGGAAAAACTTCCTCAGCTCAGAAACAAAATAGCAGCAGAGATAGAGCAAAATATACAAAAAAATATAAAAGAGCTAAAAAGCCAGCCTGTTATTTTGCAGTCTGTTCAGTTAAGAGACATTATACTGCCTCCTAAGGTTAAAGAACAGATAGAAAGAGTCCAGCTTGCAAAAACAGGAAGTCCAAAAAGCGGAACAGGAAGTCAAAAGAGCCCAACAAGAAGCACTCAGAAAAGCTGCAGAAGCAAAAGGTGTCGCTGACAAAGCAAGGATTGAAGCTCAAGGTAAAGCAGATGCCATGATGATAGAGGCAAAAGCAAAAGCAAAAGCAAACGAGCTTATAGCAAAATCTTTGACTAAAAACCTGTTGCAGTTGGAGCAGATAAAAGTTCAGAACAAATTCAACGAAGCACTTAAAATCAACAAAGATGCCAAGATTTTCCTAACTCCAGGCGGTGCAACACCAAATATCTGGGTAGATATGAAAGATCCAAAAAGGCAAAGCAGTATAAAATAATGGAAAAGATACTCTCTAAAATAAACTGGCAGAAAGTAGATAACCTTTTGCCGGTTGTTGTTCAGGATGCCGGGACAAATCAGGTGCTTATGATGGCATATATGAACAAAGAGGCACTTGAACTTTCACTCAAAACAAGGGAAGCACACTATTTTTCAAGAACAAAACAAAGAATCTGGAAAAAAGGTGAAACAAGCGGACATACACAGGAAATCAAAGAGTTTTTGCTTGACTGTGACAACGATACTTTGCTTATAAAGGTAAAACAAAACGGAGTTGCCTGCCATACGGGAAGAGAGAGCTGTTTCTTTACCAGACTTGAAACAGGCGAAGATATTTTGGATGTGAAAGTTGATACAACAAAAACCTACTCTGTTATAGATACACTCTATCATACCATACAGGAAAGAAAAACCGCCGACCCCGACAAGTCATGGACAGCCAAACTTTTCAGCAAAGGTGAAAACACCATTTTAAAAAAAGTTGTAGAGGAAGCGGGTGAGTTTTGTTTTGCACTAAAAGATGACGACAAAGGTGAGATGGTGTATGAAGCGGCAGATTTGACATATCATATGTTGGTGGCTCTTGCATACAAAGATATATCACCTGATCAGATAAAACAGGAACTTGCCGGGAGATTTGGCATAAGCGGTATAGAGGAAAAAAACAGTAGGAAACAATGAAACAAAAGCTTTTAGATTTTTTCCATTCCCTTTCAACATATGACTATATTTTTTATATATCCGCCATAGTTGTTTTTGTTGTTTTGATACTGCTTATACTTCTTTTAAGAAAAAGAGTTATGCTTTCTCTTTTTTTACTGCTTGTAGCTATACTTGAGATTTCACTTGTTCCTACTTTCGGGCACAGCTATTTTCACAATGAGATTTTGTATAAAAACGACATAAATATAACCAAAATAAAAAGACTGCATTATGTTGATGCCGTTTTGATAGAAGGCAGGCTTAAAAACAGTTCAAAACTATATTTTAAATCATGCAAGATTAAAGCGGTTTTGACAAGAGACAGACACAACAAACTTTTAAATGCCATCTTAAAACTAAAGCCTATAAAATCTTCGTCGATATACCTGCAGGATATAGATATAAATTCATCAAAAAATTTCAGGCTTCTTATAGAGCCGTTTCGTTACAAAAAAGATTTTTTGGTTGATGTAAGCGGGATATGCAAATGAGTTTTAATGTTATTCATTATGTTGTTTTTTTGGTTTTGCTTCTTTTGGCGGTTGTAGGTGTTATAGCCGTTTTTAGACAGCCTAACAAAAAACTAATCCCGGCCATGCTTTTTTCGATCGCTCTTGTTATAGGATTTTTGTCTGTTTTGAGTGTATTTGTGGTTGACAAATACACGAAAAAAGTTCGGGTTTACAAAGTAAAAAACAAAAGATTTTTATCTCAAGAGAGGATAGTTTATACAGGTTTGGTTAAAAATGTCGGCAGTTATACGGTAGGTGAAGTAAAACTTAGTATAAAACTTGTAAACGAAGGTCACCAAACAGGCAAGATACAAAAAACAAACTTTTTTACACCAAGAGGTCTTGGCGATCTTCTCTCAAACAAAAAAACAAAACCGCAGGTTATAACAAAAGAGTTTGTGATAGCAAAAAACATAAAACCGGGAGAAGTAAGAACATTTTCGGTATCTATGAAGTATCCGGGATATTTCAGAAATACATCAGACTTTATAAAGGTGTATGCTCACTGATATTTATTATCTCATCTGCACACCATTTTGCCAAATCCATATCATGGGTTATAAGTAGCATTCCAAAATCTTTTAGATTTTCAACAAGCATTTTCATAACATCAAGCTGAACTATATTGTCAAGTGCACTTGTAGGCTCATCAAGCAGTAAAAGTTCCGGTTTCATAAGCATTGCTCTTAAAATGGAAGCTCTTTGAAGTTGACCGCCTGAGAGTTGGTGCGGCAGTTTGTATAAAAGCTCTTTTTTTAATGAGAGCTTTTGCAAATATGAGTCAACATCCGATATATCAGCCACATCTTTGATCTGGTTTAAAACAGTATAGCTTGGATGAAAAGATGTGTATGGATCCTGAAAAACCTCAGATATTTTCTCTGTAACTTTTATGCTTCCTTTTTGTGGTTTGAGATTTTTCAAAATAAGTTCAAACATTGTGCTTTTTCCTGCACCGCTTGGACCTACCACAGCTTTAATCTCGCCTTTTTTTAAAGAAAAACTCAAATCTTTAAAAAGAGGCTTTTTCTTGTCATATCCGAATGTAAGGTTTTTTACTTCAAGTATCATGACAACTGTTTGTAGATTTCATCCAGTTTGTTATATACTTCATCAGGCTTTAGATTTGGATTGTCATTTAAAAGTTCCTGCATGACGACATTGTCTTCTTTGTTGTTCCATATTTTTATATATGTTCCCTCTTTGTAACCATTGTCCTGTCTAAAGCGGTTTAGTATGTTTTTCCCTACATAAAGATTATACAGACTGTTTAAATCAAGTCCGCTCATTAAAACAAGCTCAAAAAAATCTTTTAACAGTTTGTTGATGTCAAACTCTTTGTTCAAAACATCTAACATTACATCTTCAACTTTAGTCATAATTTCTTTGTCATTTGCCACATTGTCGTTTTTTACTATAATCTTTTTAAACTCATTTGTATCTGATACTTCATCAATTATATCTTCAATCTTTTTTTTGTTTTTGTAAGCTTCTTCTATGGCAAGGCTCATGATAAAATGCCAAATATCTACAACTTCTATCTTTATATTTTCATAATCAGCAGGCTTTGCTATATCTTTCCAGTGTTTCCAAGGAAATGAGTCTATAATCTCAGCACACTCCATATATATACATCTTTTCCAGTTTATCTCTTTGTTGTTTTTTGTAATCCCGTTTACCCAGTTTTCACCGTTAGTAGAGTTGTTTAGTTGATTTTGAAGGTCAAACATTACAGCAAGTTTTTCCATATTTTACCTCTTGATTTTTTAAAATTTTAGCTAAAATAAAAAAATGAAAAATCGCATAGACTGCAGAAGATGTGTTTATTATTATGTAACATGGCAGGCATCCATGCCTCACGGATGCAAGGCTTACGGATTCAAATCAAGACTTATACCCTCTATGGTGGTAAAACAAAGCAGTGGTATGGAGTGTCAAAATTTTGTATTTAAAACTCCAAAATAATCTTTTTTCCAAATCCCAGTTTGTTGTTTGTGTATTTAAAACAGCTTACTTTTATACTCCAAAGAGCAGGCCTTAAAGCTTTTGAAAAAGGAAATGTTTCAAAATAGAGCTTTTTTTCATTTTCATCTGCTTCTTTGAGTATGCCTGCAAACTGTAACCCTTCTATCTTTCCTATATCTTTTGTCTCAAGATGTATGTTTCCTGCTACTTTATTGTTTTGTAAACCATTTTTTATATGTTTGGTGTCTTTATCACCCGCTATTACAAATGTTTTGTCACTGTATGCATAAAAGGAAGAAGCACACCATGGAGTGTTGTTGTATGATGTGGCAATGGTCAGGACATGATGTTTTTTTATAAAAGATTCTATAATTTCTAATTTATTTGTATTCATTTATAAATTTTTCTAAGGCATATGCTGTTTTTATACCTCTTTTTTCAAGCATCATTTTTGAGATTTCATCAGACTGGAGTATGTTAAATATCTTTTGATACGATTTTTCATTGTAAAAACTTTTTATAAAATATACAAGTTTTATAAAATTATCCCCTTTTAGATGCGGCATTTCATTTTTAAATGTTTTAAACTCATCCCAGTTGATTTGCATAATTTTTCAGTCCTCTTTTAAGATTTGAAACTATTTTATCCATTATTTCAACACTTACACCAAAGTTTAGCCTCATAAATCCGCTTCCGTCCCTGCCAAAAGATATACCGGGACTAAGACCCAGTTTTGCTTCTTTGACAAACCATTCTCTTAGTTCTTTGTCACTAAGATCCATTTTGTTACAATCAAGCCATGCAAGGTATGTTGCCTCAAGTGGAGTTATGTCTATAAAATCAAACAGACCTGTCAAGTCCTTTAGTCTGGTATAATTTTGCCATAAATGTTTTTTCAGTTTGCTTAACCACTCATCACCGTTTTTGTATGCGGCTTCAAATGCTACATGACTTATACTTGAATTTTGGGCAAAATGAATCATATCGTATCTTTTTTTGTATCGTTCAAAAAGTTCTTCATCTTTAAACAAAACCGTGCTTATGGCAAATCCGGACATATTGAAAGTTTTTCCGACTCCATAGGCTGTTATGGTTATCTTGTCGGCTTCATCCAGAGATACAAACGGGATATGTTTTGAGTTTAAGACAAGATCAGAGTGTATCTCGTCACTGAAAACTTTTATATCGTTTTCAAGACATATCTCTTTTATCTGTTCTAACTCCTCTTTGTTCCAGCTTCTTCCCACAGGATTGTGAGGATTACACAAAAGCAGAAGTTTTGTTTTTTTTGTTATCTTCGATTTTAGGTCATCAATGTCAAAAGTGTATCTTAAATCTTTGTTTTTTTTAAGAGGATTGTAAACAACTTTTCTGTTTGCATGTATAACCTGTTTGAAAAACGGCGGGTATATCGGTGTTTGGACTATAACTTCATCACCAATCTCACTAAAAGCGAGTATGGCTGTTGAGATTGATGCAACTACCGAATGGGACTGCAGTATAAACTCTTTTTCAAACTCTGTGTCATGATACCTTTTTATCCAGGATATCTGGGCTTCTTTTGCACTCTCTGGGAACTCTTCATAGCCAAACACAGGATGCATGAGCCTTTTTTTTACAGCCTGTATGACAAAAGAAGGAGTATCTATGTCCATATCTGCAACCCATGCAGGAAGCACATCTTCGGTTTTAAAAAGCTTTTGTCTTAGAGCATATTTTTCGGCATTTGTATCTTCTCTGTTTGTGGATGTTTCAAATAAAGACAAATCCCGCCTTTTACAGTTTTTCAACCACTACTTTGTTATCAATTACATCAACAATCTTTACTCTTTCCTTGTCTTTAAAACCGCTTAGATCTGTTGTGCTCTGCCAGTAAGAACCGTCAAATTTGACAAGATCACCGTCTATGACACCGGTGCCTGATTTGTGAATTTTTTCCTCTTTGTTTTTTGGTTTTGATATTTTTTGAAGAAGTTTTCCTCTAAAGACAAAAGCCAGTATTACCGACAGTATAAAAGCAAGTGCTATCTGCCAAAGTCCGTTGTCAAACACTACAAAATAGCTCACAATCGAGACTATGATAAAACCTATTCCCAGAAAAAAAAGCAAAAAAGTAAAAGTAAGAGCTTCAAGCCCTATAAGGATTATCCCAAAAGCCAGAAGATATTCATACCCTATGTGTCCCATATCAGTCCTCTTTTTTTATAAAATCTTTTAAAACAGACAAAGAGCCTATAAGCTCTGTAACTTCATAAGGGATTACAACTTTGTCTTTTGACGGATTTTTTGAGAGTTCGTTAAAAGCTTCTATCCTGTCTTTTGCAAGCAAAAACTCTGCACTGTGAGGGTTTGCTTCCATTGCACGACTGATTAGCATCATGGCATTTCTTTGACCTTCTGCGGTTTTTTCCTGTTCATATTTTGTAGCATCTGCCATCCTCTCAATCGCTTCAGCTTCAAGTATGGCTTTTTGTTTTTGGGCTTCTGCTTCTCTTATGACGGCAGTTTTTTCACCTTCGGCTTTAAGCTCTATTGCTCTTTTTTCTCTTTCAGCTTTCATTTGAAGGTTCATAGCTTCCTGGATTTCATGCGGAACAGATATGTCTCTTAATTCAACCCTCATCGTTTTTATACCCCATTTTGATGAAGCATCATCAAGTGCCTGAAGGATTTTTTTGTTTAAAACATCTCTTGAAGATAACGACTCATCCAAAGTCAGCTGGCCTATTTCCGCTCTCAGGGTTGTAACGGCAAGGTTGGCTATGGCATTTTTAAAATCAACCACACCATATGTTGCATTTTTTGCATTTTCCACCTGTATAAATACAAGCCCATCAACATTTATGTTTACATTGTCTTTTGTTATGACACTTTGACCCGGTATGTCTATAATTTGTTCCTGTTTTGTAAGCTTTGTTCTGACACTGTCAAGTATCGGTATGATTATGTGAAATCCGCCCTCAAGTGTTCTGTTGTATTTGCCCAGTCTTTCAACTATATATGCATAAGACTGTGGAACAATTACTATACCTTTTATGATGATAATTGCTATGGCTATGATAATGGCCAGACTTACTATACTTAAAGCTTCCATATTTTCTCCTGTTTTTTCCTGCTATGAATTGATTATAAAAAATTATACACCAAAAAAACGAACACATTAATTCGCATATGTTAAAATACATTAAAAAAACAGGAGCAAATCTGCTACTAAAACAGTTTAAGTCTTTTTACTACAGAAACTACCCAAACGATATGGAAAGCTTTGTAGAGCTTTTTGCGGTTTTTGGCGGTCTTGATATAGATATAGACACTTCTTTGCCCCTTGAGCTTTTGATAAAAGAGCATATTTTAAAAAACTTTACAGATATATCCTTGTATATAGATGAGCTTCTTTTATTTGACACAGACAGTAAAAAACTGCTTGGTGCACTGGCTGTAAGCGACAGGAGGATTTTCTCAGCATTTAAAAGAGCAAAACTCAACAACACAAGAGGCGGTATAGCTTTAAATTTTCTGCAACAGAGAAATTTGATAAAGATAGAATACTCCAGAGAAGAAGATAAAAGAAAAACCAAGCCAAAACTCTCAAAAGAGGAAGCAAGACACAGGATTTCAGACAAATTTTTATTTATGTATCCTTTTTTGAGGTTTTGGTTTTATTTTATATATCCGCATCAAAAAGAGATAAAAAACAACAACTTTAAAAATGTATTGGATGATTTCAAAACAAGGCGGAATTCATTTGTAAGTTTGATGTTTGAAGAGTTAAGCCAGATTGTTTTAAACTATCATCTAAGAGACGAGATTATCGAAACAAACGGAAGTTACTGGGATGCAAACATAGAGATAGACATCATGACTATAACAAAAAAGGGAAATGTTTTTATAGCCGAGTGCAAATGGACAAACCACAAAGTAAATAAAAAAGAGCTAAACAAGATATATGAAAAATGTGAACAGATAGGTATAAACCCCAAACAGATTATACTTTTTTCAAAAAGAGGGTTTTCTAAAGAACTTTTGGCTATGCAAAACAGCAAACTTGCACTTTACAGTGTGGAGGACTTCAGTTCTTTGGTAAAATCTTCTCCTGAAATTTTTTGTTTTCCGCTTTCTTTTTAAAAACTTTTATCTTAAAGCTCGATTTGATTTTGTCACCCATTCGCACAAAATTTATAGGAAACTCTATACTTACTATGTTTTCGCTTTTGTTAAGAGAATCTATAAAATCGTAAAAATTTACAGGCGATTTGATGTTGGATATAGCTTCCACATTATATGTGTCATACCATTTTGTATCGTTTGTGTCTTCTTTTTTTGCTTCTTTAAGATC
>WFOM01000274.1 GCA_015488075.1 Helicobacteraceae bacterium
GCACCATATCATAAACTGAGTGGTTTTTGCGATATGCGAGTGCAAGGCACACCGACGAAGCATAGCCGTAGCTACGCTAAGGAGGCAGTTAAAAATATTCCATTAAAGGGGATCAGATGAAATCTTTTGCAGATATTATAGAGGATATAAAAGATATAATCTCAAAAGAGATTGGCGGTAAAAAAGTGTTTGACAAAGATGTGGCAGATGTTTTGGGGATAAGTCGGATGAATTTTGCCACTATGAAAAAAAGAAACAAGATCCCTTTTAATGAGCTTTTGGATTTTTGTGCCAAAAGGTCTATATCTATAAACTGGCTTTTATATAACCAATCCCCTGAAAGCTTAGTTGAAGCTACAAACAGATACTATAAGATAAGGTATTTTTCAGATATAAGTGCAAGTGCAGGCGGTGGAAGTGATGTAGATGTTGAAGATAGTATAGAGTTAGAGCTTGATGAAAACTTTATAAGTTATCTTGGCGGTAAAGAAGAATTGAAAAACATAGAAGCACTGAAAGTTACAGGTGATTCTATGGAGCCGACTTTTAGTTATGACGATATAGTTTTTATAAATAGAGCTAAAAATGTTTTAAACAGAGGCGGTGTTTATGTTATAAAAACTGAAGGCGGACTTTTTATAAAAAGACTGCTTCCAAGGATAGATGCTAAAGTTGATGTTATATCGGATAACGATATATATCCGATCCAGACACTTGGCACAAATGAACTAGAGATTGTTGGAAAAGTTGTAGCAAAATTTGGAGAGGTTTCTTGAAAAAATTTTTAATATTTGTTTTTATATCTATACTGTTTTTAGGTTGTTCATCTAAAAGGTTTTATGTTTTAGATATATATGAAGACAATATAAGCGGTATAAATCAGTCAAGCGAATTTTATCTTCAAAACTATCATGATATGGATGAGTTGTATCCTACACAACTTCAATATGAAAAGATATATTTTGGTATATGGCAAAAAGATTTAAATGTTTCGTTGGCTAAAGATGTTTTTTGGGGATATAGAGTTTATGATGTTTCAAAAAAACTTTACGGAACAAATCTAAGAAGATACGGAAAAATTTTTTATAAAAATATATATGATAATAGCAATCTTGAGAGTTTCTTATCTGTAAATAGATGTGCCATAACTACAAAATCAACAAGTATGAGAGTATTTCCAACAGACAGAGTTTTGTTTTTGGATCCAAACAGAGCAGGGGAAGGTTTCCCTTTTGATTATATACAAAACTCATATATATCTTCAAACAAACCTATAGTTGTTTCACATTTTTCAAAAGATAAAAGATGGGCTTTTGTTTTTAGCTCTTTTACATCTGGTTGGATAAAAACAGAGAGTTTTGCTTTTGTAGATAAAGATATAGTTGATTTTTATATAAATGCAAAAAAGATTCAAGTTGCCATAAATAGACTTAATATATATGACAAAGATAAAAATTTTATAACAACCATAAGACTTACAACACTTTTACCACTTATATATCAAGATGAAAATTTTTCTTATGTTTTGATTGCTTATAAAAAAGATTATAAAAATGGTGTAAACTTTAAGAGTGTAAAAATAGACAACCGATACATATCCAATGCTCCTATGAGATTTACAAAAGAAAATATTGCCAGGGTTTTAGATATTTTAAAAGGGGATAGATACGGATGGGGTGGTATGTATGGTGATAGAGATTGCTCTGCTACTATGAGAGATTTTTTTGGTATGTTTGGTGTGTTTTTACCTAGAAACTCTTTTATGCAGTCTAAAATTGGAAAGATCACAAGTCTAAATGGTTTAGACGATGAAAAAAAACTAAATCTTATAAAAACAAAAGCTATACCGTTTGAGACACTTTTATATAGAAAAGGTCATATAGCTTTATATGTAGGTGTTTACAACAACAAGGTCATAATCTTTCAAAATATGTGGGGAATTAAGCTTAAAAAAGGTGATAAATCCGGCAGGGCGGTAGTTGGCAAGGCAGTTTTTTCAACTTTAGATATAGGCAAAAATCTAAAGTTTAAAGATAGTTCATCATCATTTATAAAAAAACTAAGGAGTATGAATTTGGTTACTCACTAACTTTTTATATCTAAAAGAGTTCCAAGCATCTCATCCTGGGTTTTGATAGCTGTTACATTTAGACTTACGGCATCGCTTGAGATTATTTGGCTTACCATCTCTTTTGCCAAGTCTGTTTGGGAGCTTTTGCTACCGTTGTCATCTGCTTTTTTAGAATTTGCAACAACCAAATTGCCTTTGTTGGTTATATCTGTTTGTGTCGGGACAAAGCCGTCTGTATTTACATTTGCAACATTGTTGGCTGAGTTGTTTAACATTGTTACGTTTGCATTTATAGATGCTATGTTGTTTGTATTTATCATGATAAAGCCTTTGTATCTATATCGGCATAAATCTATTATATCACAAGTATTTTGGAATCAAACTTAAAATTTTTTGGTAAATCTCTTCAAAATCACTTCCAAAAACTCTTGTTTTACCTATGGTTGTGATGAAGTTTGTATCTCCACTCCATCTAGGAAGCAGGTGCAAGTGGATATGTTCTGCTATGCCTGCACCTGCAGCTTTTCCAAGATTCATACCTATATTTACCCCTTCTGCACCAACTCCCTCTTTTAGAAGTTTGACACATTTTTGAGCTAGACTTGACATATGAAGCCAAGTTTTTTCATCTAGTTCTTCAAGTTTGTCTGTATGGTGATGGGGGATTATCATAAAATGTCCCGGAGTATACGGATACTTGTTCATAACTATAAAACAAAACTGATCTCTATATAGAACATGGTGTTTGGTATCTAACTCTTTTTTGTCTGATATATAGCAAAACACACAACCTTCTATCTTCTCTTTCTCTTTAAAGTAGCTACTTCTCCAAGGTGCATACAATATATCC